>JAYVHJ010000443.1:0-9369 GCA_043771315.1 Raineyaceae bacterium | reverse complement strand
CGGTTGGTGCAAGTGTCTATGTAACGTCAGGAGATGATAAAAAACTTGATTTTATGAAAAATTCAGGCATTTTAGGCGTAAATTATAAAATGCCTAATTGGCACAAAGAACTCCTTAAATTCCCTGAAATAGCACAAAATAATGGTTTTGATGTAATTATTGATAGTGCAGGTGGAGATGATTTTAACTTGCTTTTGCGTAGTTTGCGCCCTGCAGGAACGCTTGTATTTTATGGTGCAACACTTGGAAGTCCGCAAAAACTAGATATGCCACGTATTTTCTTTGGGCAATATACCATAAAAGGCTCTACAATGGGCAATGATGCTGAATTTTCTGAAATGCTTACATTTGTGGAAAAGCACAAAATAATTCCAATTATTGATTCTGTGCGTCCTTTTAGTGAGATTATTAGTGCTTTTGAGGATATCAGAAACGGCAAAATCTTTGGAAAATTAGTTGTTTCAATGGTTTAATTATGAATAAATAAAAATACATCATACATCAAAAAATGATTTTAAGTATAGAAACTTCTACGCCCGTTTGTTCTGTGGCGTTGCACGAAATTAGCGTAAATGCTAATAGTAAATTATTAGGTTGTTTTGAGCTTTTTACTGCTCAAAGCCATTCTGGGGAACTTACCGTACTTATTGAAAACCTTATTAAACAAACTGGCTGCCAGTTTTCTGATATAAAAGCAGTGGCAGTTTCAAAAGGACCTGGCTCTTATACTGGGCTTCGTATTGGTGTTTCTACAGCAAAAGGTTTGGCGTATGCCATTGGTTGTGAACTAATTGCAGTTAGTACACTTGAAGCTATGGCGTTACAAATTGCTACTATTTCGTTAGAAAATGATGTATTATTTTGTCCTATGCTTGATGCTAGACGTATGGAGGTTTATTGTAGTATTTTCAGCAAAAACACAAATGTGATAAATAATGATTTTTCTGATAATTTATCAAATGATTTTCTAAAAGAAATTTTGCCTATTTCTGCTAAAATCATTGATAATAATTCTTTTGTTGATATTTTAGAGAATAATAAAGTAGTATTTTTTGGAGATGGTGCAAGCAAGTGCAAAGCAAGTTTTGCACATCAAAAAAATGCTTTTTTCCTTGAAAATATCACGCCTAGTGCAAAAGAAATAGGTTTTTTAGCCAATCAAAGATTTAATAAGCAACTTTTTGAAGACTTAAATTATTTTGAGCCTTATTATTTAAAAGACTTCGTAACGACAACCCCAAAGTAGAGTAATACAGAGTATTTTTGTATTAGAGTTTTTATATTTTGATTATCAAATATTTAGCAATAAATAACCACTAAAAACCACCCCCAGCCCTCCTTAGAAAGGAGGGGAGCTTTGTTCCCCTCCTTTTCAAGGAGGGGTTAGGGGTGGTTTTGAAGTATTTATAACATAACTTATTCATTATCAGGATATAAAAACTCTATTAGCTAACAAATCCCTAAGAAACGTGGCTAAGAAACATTACGAGCATCAAAATATCTACATTTTCTTTTTTTCTACTATGGCATTCCTTATACTGATTAAACTCATTTTTCATATTTAGCCAAGATAGGTTTGTCAAAAAGCGTCCAAAGGCAGGCTTTCATATTTGCGGCTTTGAGTGCGTTATTTGTCCACGTATTACAGGTATAAAATAAACTATATGCGCCTTTTGCCTCAAAAAAAACATCATCATTTCCGTAAGAATGTGGATTTTTTCCTTTCAAAATTAACTGGTAATTACCATTTTCTGTGGTTTTAAAGCTATTTTCTATGAAATTTACGAGTTTTTGATAATTTTCTTTACTAATAGAAATTTTCTTACAACTAGCATTTTCTTGTAATTCACTTTCTTTATAAAATGTCGTGTGCATTGTGGCAGAGCCTAAATAAAAAAGCGCATTAAAAGCCGTTGACACCCTCAAATCACTCCAAGTAGGCGTTTCTAAGAAAAATCCTTTGTCACCCCAGCCAAAAGCTACAAATTTTGAACTTGAATTATCCGTTTTTGTTGTCATTGGACTGATGGATTTTGTCCAATCTTTGTTAGCATTTTTTGTGGGTAAAACAATATCTGTATGCACACCATTTGTGAGCAAAAACACTTCTATACACGTTTCTGGAGTATTTTCAGCATTATTTTTAAGATTTTTGCAGTTTTCAAAATCCGTATTTATAGGTATGTAAGAACTAGCAAATGCCATTATTACGTATAAAATAATAGTCATTACCACAATGCCTAGAAAGCGGAAAATAGTTTTTATTTTTTTCATTATGGCAAAATTTTGTTTGGTGAAATCTTGTAAAATATGCTATTTATGCTGAAAAGATAAAAAGGTAACCTAAAATGTATATTTTTTATTATATTTGTGAAAAGTTATTTTGAATATTTAGCTTGCTAAAAAATAAAAATAATACAATTTTCTTATTGAAATTTCTATAAAAATTGAATGAAAATTTTACATACGGCAGACTGGCATTTAGGGCGCACACTTCATCACAACGACCTCATAAAAGAACAAGAATTTGTTTTAAAACAAATAATCAGCCTTGTAGAAACACAAAAACCTGATGTTTTGATTATTGCAGGAGATATTTATGACCGTTCTGTCCCCCCTGCAAGTGCCGTTACGCTACTCAATGATACTATTATTGCTATTACGGAGCTTTCTGTGCCTATTATTGCTATTGCAGGAAACCACGACAGTTCTGAAAGATTAGATTATGTGCAACAACTGTTGAGCCGACAAAATTTTCATATTTTTGGTACTTTTAAAAAAGAAATACCAAAAGTTATTTTGGAAGACAATCTTGGAAAAGTTCATTTTTATTGTGTTCCGTATATCACGCCAGACGAGGCAAGATATGTTTTTGAAGATAGTTCTATCAAAAGCCACGAGGAAGCAATGAAAGCAATAATCAATGAAATAATGCTTTCTCACCCTAAAAATGAGCGTTCTGTGCTGATTGGGCATTGTTTTGTTGCAGGTGGTTTAGAAACAGATTCAGAACGCAAAATAATGAGTATTGGTGGCTCTGAACTGATAAGTGCAAGTGTTTTTGAGCCTTTTGATTACGTTGCATTAGGACATTTGCACCGTATGCACTCGCATTTGAGCGGAAAAGTGCATTATTCTGGGTCAATTTATAAGTATTCTGTGAGTGAGTCAGAACATCAAAAATCTGTTTCTATGTTTGATTTGACTGATAAAGGCATTGAAAATTTTACTATTATTGACCTTGTTCCTCAAAAAAATGTCTTACGTGTGAGTGGACGCATTGAGGACAAAAAATTTCACTTGTCTGAAAAATCAGTTATTCCGCAAAAAAATGACTTTTTGGAGGTAAAATTAGAAAATGAAAGTTTAGTAACCAATGCCATGAATATTATTCAAAGTGATTATGTTAATACTATTTCTTTGCGTTATGCACAATCTTTTCATAAAAATAGTCAAAATGCCGTAACGAGTGAAGAACTGAAAAAATTAGATGAAAAAGAACTTTTTGCCAACTTTTTCAGAAAAGCTGTAAACAGAGAACTTACTGATAATCAGAAGAATTTGCTCACTATTGCCATACAAAAAGCACAAGAAAATGAGTAAATCCGTAACAAAAATCTTAAACAATAAACAACATTTATGAAGCCTATTTCGCTAAAAATGCAGGCATTTGGGTCGTTTTCTGAGGAAAATGAAATTAATTTTAGGAAATTCCATAATCAACCTATTTTTTTGATACACGGCAAAACGGGCGCAGGAAAAACCACCATCTTTGATGCTATTTGCTACGCTTTGTATGACGAAACTACAGGAATAAGAGGTTATGAGCAGATGCGTTCTGATTTTGCAGCCAAAAATCAGCGTTCTATTGTGGAGTTTGTTTTTCAACTCAAAGACCGTTTTTTTAGGATAAAAAGAGAGTTTTGGATAAAAGGAACGCAAAAAACAAAAGCTACAGATAAGCCACAAACACCTAAAAAGCCAAAAAAAGGTAAAAAAGGAGAAGAGATTTTTGAAGAAAATATATTAGAAAATATAGCAGAAGTGCTTGTGGAAATCTCTTTAGAACCTGCACAAGAAGGTGAAAAGAAACTGATAAGTGATAAAAAAGAGCTTTTTGAGTTTGATTACAAGATAGAGTTTGTAGAATTAGATGAAGAAATGAACGTAGTAACTGTTTTTCCTTCCAAAAAGAAAAGTGAAGTGAAAGAGATGATAGTTAAGTTACTAAGTGTAAGTGCCAATCAATTTAGACAAATTGTTATCCTGCCACAAGGCAAATTCTCTGAACTTCTGCACGCAAAAGATAAAACGCCACTTTTGATGCAGATTTTCAATGCAGATATTTACCAAAGAATTACCAAAAATATCTTAGAAATATCAAAAGAATATCAAAAAGAATACGAAAAAGATGACAACAAAGTAAATGCTTTGTTGAATTTTGTTCAATGCAAAAATGCTGAAGAATTAGAAGAAAAAATCCAGAGTTTGAATGATATGGATTTACTGGAAAAATCCATCAAAACGGAAGAAATAAATCATCAAAAAGCACTTTTAGAGCTTAATTTAGCAGAAAATACTGTAAAAGAAATAATAGAATTTGAGCAAACACAAGCCAAATATACAACACATTTGAGCAAAGAAAATGAATTTAAAGAACTAGAAATTTTGCTAGAAAAAGCACAAAAAGCAGAAAAAGTAAAACATTTTTTAGAAAAAGTAGATAGTTCTATAAACAAATTTGAAACGCAACAAAAGAAAATAATTCAACTTGATAAAGACATTGTTGACATACAAATTTTGATAGCTGAAATTAGTAGAAAAGTGCAAAATCATTCTGTTTTATCAGCGCAAATAAATAATGCTAAAAATAATATTGAAAAGTATGAAAAATTAAAGCCACTTATCAACGAACTCAAAAGTTTGAAAGCGGAATTAGCAGACTTAGCTAAAAAGGAAAAAGATGCTAATACTTTGATAGACAGTTATAAAGAAACTAAAAATCAATTAGAAAATGTACAACAAAAACTAAGAAAAGAACTTGCAACATTACAAGAAATTTCTTGCAAAGGAGGGCTTTTTGAACTAGAACTGAAACAATTTGAAGAAAAAAGCAAGAATTTTGGAGAATATCAAACGCTCAAAAATAATAATATAGTCTTGGAAAAAGACTATAAAAAATCAGTTGATTTGTACGAAAAAACAAATCAGCAAAGAACAGTATTACAACAAGTTTTTGAACAAACAGAAAAGGCTTGGCGCAATAATCAGGCATTTGTTTTGGCAAGTAAACTCATTGATAATGAGCCTTGTATGGTATGTGGCTCACATACCCACCCAACACCTGCAAACGCAAGTGTGTCTGCAGGTGCTGAAAAAATTTCTGACGAAATGCTGGAAATTGTAAACAAAAATTATGATAATGCGCAAAAAAACTATGAAAACGCACTCAAAAATTATCAAAATAAAAACAATGAATTAACAGCTAACAATCAGAAAATCAAGTTTTTAGGTGATAATTTAGGGGATTTAGCTGATTTGGACGAAAAAACGTTTGAAAACTTACTAAATGCTCATCAAAACAACTTAAAAGAAGCGCAAAACGCCACAAAAAAAGTATTAAAAATCACTACTGATTTACAGAAAAATCAAACGGATATAATTGATAATCAAACTAATACTGAACAAAAAAACTTAGAGCTAACAGAGATTATTAAGCAAAAAGACAAGCAAGAATTTATTTTTGAGGAAAAGAAAAATCTTCTCCCAACAGAAATAAAATCAGCTAGTGATATTGACAAAAATATTTCTAAATATCAACTTCAAATAACTGAAAATGAAATAGTTATAAATGAAGATATGAAACAAAGAGAAACTTTTTGCAAAGCAGAAAGCAATTTGACTGGCTCACGAGCAGAAATTATTTTGCAAAAAGAAATAATGGAAACAGAAGTCAAAGAAAATCAACTTCAACTCCAACAACAACTCATTTTATATGGTTTTGATAATGAAAATGCAGTTTTAGATGCTTTGTGTGACGAAAAGGAACAATATAATATCAAAGTTGCCATTGATAATTGGAAACAAACTAAAAATAATTTAGAAACTACATTTAATCTTCAACAACAGAAAGTCGGTGGAACTCAAAAACCTGATTTACAATTACTTAAATTAAATGAAAAAGAGAAAAAACAGTTTTTAGAAAACCTGCAAACAGAATTTTCAGACAAAAAATCTCTCAAAACTAACCTTCTCAAACAGAAAAAAGATTTAGAACAGTTTTTGCAAAAAGCAACAGAAAGTAAAAAAATATATGATGAGGTATTTGAGCTTGCAAAAATTGCCAACGGCACTTTGACAGGTGTGGTGAAGCAAAAGTTTGAGGGTTATGTGTTGGCGGTGTTTTTAGAAGAGGTGATTATGTATGCTAACAAGCGTTTGGAGGTACTTTCACAAGGGCGTTACCAACTTTTCAGAAAAGATATTGCCAGCTTAACGCAAAATACAACCCTTGATTTTGAGATTTTAGATACAACAATAGGCGTTTACCGTGATGTGAGCACACTTTCTGGCGGAGAAACTTTTTTTACTTCTTTGGCATTGGCATTAGGGCTTGCTGACATTGCTTCCTCCAAAAAAGGGGCAATCAAGCTAGATGCAGTATTTATTGATGAGGGTTTTGGCACACTTGATGCTGAAACGCTAGATTTGGCTATTCGTACACTCGTGGATTTGGAGGGCGGAAGTCGTATGATTGGCATTATTTCTCATGTAGCAGAGCTGAAAGAACGTATTGAGGCAAAAATAGAGGTCGTGAAAGGTAAAAATGGTAGTCGTGTGGTGTTTTAACATAATACTTGGATAACAACATTGATAAATTATAATTATAAACTGATGTTACGCAAGAATGATTTTGAATTTGGTTAAACAGGTTTGTACCATAGTGGAACGAAGGTCAGACCGTTTAACCAAATTTAAAGTCAAAATACTTTTAGGCGTTTGTAAAAACCATTTTCATAAAAAATCCTCTCGTTTAATTTTTGAACGGTCTGACCTCCGTTCCACTATGGTACATACCTTATCAAAAATCAAACTGCGTAACATCAATCATTAATGATGTTAAAAATTAAACCCAAAATGAAGCCCAGGTTGAATAAAGTAGTTAGACCATTTACTTTCTTTTTCTTTGAAAGATTGTGGTACATTAGTTCTTACAGGCCAATAACTACATCCAATAGCTGGTTCAAAAAAGAAGCGGGTTTTAAAAAACTTAAACTGGTAACCCAAATGGAAGTTCAGATATAGCGTGTATCCATTTCCAATCTTTTTTTTATCCTTATCCATATATTTTTCAAAAGCATTCAATGCATGAACTGATGTATAGACTCCTTTCCACCAAAAACGCTGGTATCCAATTGTAGGTGCAAGTATGCGTGCATGTCCAGGATAATTTTCTCCTGGTGCATCAAATGATGGTCCAAAAGGGATACCTATTGGCCAAGAATAAATGGATCTTTTAAATTCAAAGGAAACAACATCTTTAGGTGTTATCCTATATCCAACATTTAATTGCACATACTCAGGGTTGTTTACTTTGGAGAAATTTCCTAACATCAAGAATGAACTCCCAACGAACCACCGTTTGTAAGTACTGTCTTGCGCAGCATATTGTGCGTGTAGAGATGATGAAATGGCACAAAAAAGCGCAATAACAATCATTAACATTTTCTTTTGCATATCTTTTAATTATCTTTAAAATTTGATATTGCAAAAGTACGTGTGTGTGTGTTATTATTCGTTCACTTAAGGTAATAAATGAAATTTTGACAAGAAAAATTATTTTGCTTCTGTCAAAATTCTTTTTCTTATTCTGCTTAATGATTGCGGTGTAAGTCCAAGATAACTTGCTATTTGGTATTGTGGCACTCTTTGGATTAAATCAGGTCTGTTTTTTTGCAAATTCATATAGCGTTGTTCTGGCGAGGTGATTTTAAAAAAGTCAAATTCACTTTTGTTTTTTGCTAATAATTCTTCTGACAAAATACGGCACAATGTTTCAAGTTTAGGGATTTTTTGGAACATGATTTTCTCCATTTCAGCGTTACCAACGACCAGTATCACATCTTCCACGCACGAAACAAAATAAGTAGAAGGTTTTTTGTTTGTTTTGCAAAGAGGATCTAAGGCTTCTGCCTCTGTGTAAAAATCTGTTGTTTTTTCATCACCATCAGTAATATAATAACTTCTTATACAACCTTTTATGACAAAATAACTATAATCTGACATTTGCCCTTCTTTGAGAAGTATTGTTCCTTTTTTGTATTGTTTGAAGATGTTCATGTCAATAATTGCCTTCTTTTCATCATCATTCAAACTAATGTATTTAGCGAGGTAGTCAAAAAGTATTTTTTCCATTTTGTTTTATTTTCTTTTGAGATAAGTGTTTTATTTCAATACAAATTTAGCAAAAGATAATTAGTTTTTACATTTTTATCAAAGGTTTTCCTTGCAAGGCTTGTACAAGTGTAAAAACCGCCAAAAGTCCGTATAAAACACTTACTAGAATAGTCATTTTTATATCTTTCAGCACATAAAAAGCAAGCACAGGAAGAACTTGCAGGGCGTGCATTCCTATAAAGTGCGCTATTCTTGGGTCTCCAAATTTTGTACTCCAATTTACCAAAGGCAAGCCTGTGCCACCATCTGCGCCCCCTATTGTATGCGCAAGGCGTGAACCCATTACAAAGCCCTCAAAAGCAAATATCACAAATATTAAAATCCCTAACCTAATGCTCCAAACATAATAAATAGGCAGTTCTGGAAAATCATTTTTGAAAAACAACACGCCAATATATGCCGTATAAAGCGTTAGAATGGTAATAGCTATTGCCATTCCTGAATACAAAGCTGCATAAACAGGCGTACTAACGTTGAAATGAGATAATTGTCCTTTTGCAGCTTGGAAAAATACATAACCATTTTCAAAAATAAATATGAAAATAAGCGTCCAACTAAACATTTTTATGTTAAAATCTTTCAGATAAAAGCAATACCAAGCCATTGCAAAAGTGTATAAAAATGTTGAGAACGCAAATTTGAATGGTTTTATCCACGCATTGATGCCCAAAACTTGTGTGGTAGTGGTTTGTGATAATATCAAAAAGATAAAAGCTAAGACTAAATTAGCCAAACCAAAGTAAAATAACGCTTCATTGCGAAATTTAAGGGTTTCTAGGAATATTTTCATCTGTGTATGTTTTGATTATTTTGTTGGAAGATAATTTTATTTTGTATATTTGTAAGAGTATTTAAAGATACAACCTAACATTAGAAAAACAATGAAAAGTAATAACAATAAAAAAATCTTAC
>JAYVHJ010000442.1:0-25821 GCA_043771315.1 Raineyaceae bacterium | reverse complement strand
GAATAAGAATTTGTCTTCCTTTTTTGAGTATTCCTTGCAAAGAATCTTCATTATTTTTATTAAGATTTCGTATAGTTTTTGGGTTGATATTGTACTTTTTCCAACGCTTAAAACGCTCATTATAAAGGTTTTCCAGCGTTTGGTCTTTCTCTAAAACATACAACATTTTAGCTTTCACACGCATTTGCGCACCTTCTTTGATGCGGCTAAGGTCTTCTCCGTCATTGAGTTCTTGCAAATTTTGGTTAGAAAGGTTGTATTTACGTGCAATCACGCCCGAATGTTGCCCTTTTTGGATAGTATGCAAAAACGTAGTATCTCGTGCATCTTCTACCAAAAGGCTATCAGTTACTGCTTCTTTGCGTTCTTTTTGTGCTATAGAATCTCTTTTTGCTTGTTTTTGTGCTTTTTCTTGGTTATTTCTTTTGATAAAATAATTCCCAGAAAACGCAATAATAGTTATCACAACTGCAATAGGAATAATATAAGCCCAAATTTTCTTAAAAGTTTTTTTTGTGGCTGTATCTATTTTATTAAAATCAATAATCTGCACAGAAACATTGTCTGCGCCACTATTTTCATTAGATTTATTGACAAGCAAAACTGCTTTTTCTTGTGTGGGTATGCTTTTATGTAAAATTTCAGAAATTTCTTTGTCGCTTACGTGTGTATGCAAACCTTTGGTAGCCAGCAAGATAACATCATTTTTCTGTAATAATTTCTCTGAATAAACTTGTACTTCAATGTTTTTCTCAAAGCCTAATGCCCTTAAAAGTTGTTTTTTTTGTGGGTGATTGGGAATAGCTATTGCGTGGTCTGTGGTGAGTTGTGAAAGATTTTTGTCTGAATCTCCAGTTGAATTATCCTTTGAAAAAAAGTACAAACGACTATCTCCCACACTCCCAAAATACACTTTCCTCTCACGCACAATAGCCAAAACGCAGGTAGAAGCCATATCAATCATAGCCAAACTTTCTTGCGCTTTGCTAAAAACTAGCTCATTGGCATTTTCAAAGGCTTTTTTGATAGCTTGCTGGGTGGTGGCAAAGCGTTCTTTTTCTAGTGTTTCACGCATAGCATCTACCACCAAATGGGAGGCAGTCGCACCGCTTGCGTGAGAGCCTTTTCCATCACAAATAATAAAAATTTCGCCATTGACACACGAAAAATAAGCTAAATAATCTTCATTATTTGCTCTTTTTGTGCCTTTATCCAAATGGCTACCATACGTAAAAAATATTGACATATTTTGTGTTTTTTGTCGTCCCCACGTTCCACGTGGGGTTATGATTGTTAAACCCTTTCAGGGTTTTAATACAGTTTTTTGTTTTTACCTTTCTTATTTTTGATGAAAAATTTGCCCCAATAATCTTGGCAAACTCCCCAAAATAAAAATAAAACTTAGTAAAGGCTTATAATTACTAAAATCAAAAAAAGCAATTCCATAAACATCTATAAATAATTTTAAAGTAGCTGTATTTGCTAAAACTGGTGCTAAAATAGCCTGCTGAAATGCTTTTCCTGCAAGTTCTGGTGTTGCCTCCTTACTAGCACTCATATAATTTGCCACAATATAAATTATCATCAGTAAAATCAAAGAAAATAAAATCCTACAAAACCAAACAAAAATATGATCCAAAATCTTTGCTTTTTTGCCAAAATCACCATTCTTAAACTGTTTTTGGCGAGATTTTACTGCAACAAAAAGAAAACCTATCAAAAAAACAAGAAAAATACAAATTTCTACTTCAAAAACACCTATTATTTGTGCCAAAAGAGCTGTAATAAAAAAACTTAAAAACAAAGAAGAAAGTGTGTCGTAGCGTATTTTAGATAGCATTTTAAGGTGTTGTAAGTGTAAAAGATTGATAAGAAATAAAAAATAATATTTTCACAAATTTATTACTTTTATTGCTAATTTCTTACTAATTTCCTACTTATTTCAAGCATTTTTTTTATTCGCAAAAAAACATTACTTTTGCACAAGTGTTATGTACGCACATACGCAAATCATCTCAAAAAATAGCAATGAAGAATATTCGTAATTTTTGCATTATTGCACACATTGACCACGGAAAAAGCACACTAGCAGACCGTTTATTAGAATTTACTAAAACTGTTGCCTCTCGTGATATGCAGGCGCAACTACTAGATAATATGGATTTGGAACGTGAAAGAGGCATTACTATCAAAAGCCACGCTATCCAAATGGAATATCATTACAAAGGAGAAGACTATATATTAAATCTTATTGATACACCAGGACACGTTGATTTTTCTTATGAAGTTTCTCGCTCAATAGCTGCTTGTGAAGGCGCACTTTTGATTGTTGATGCCTCGCAAGGAGTTGAGGCTCAGACCATTTCTAATCTTTATTTGGCTATTGGAAGTGATTTGACTATTATTCCTGTACTTAATAAAATTGACCTTCCTGGCGCAATGCCTGAAGAAATGGAAGACCAAGTGATAGAACTAATTGGTTGCAAACGTGAGGAAATTATCAGGGCATCTGGCAAGGAAGGTATTGGTATTGTAGATATTTTGGCTGCTATTGTGGAGCGTATTCCTGCACCAAAAGGTAGCATTGATGAACCGTTGCAAGCACTTATTTTTGACTCTGTTTATAATACTTACAGAGGTATTGAGGTTATTTTTAGGGTGAGAAATGGCAGTATTAGCAAAGGTGATAAAGTCAAATTTTTTGCCACAGGAAAAGAATATATTGCTGATGAAGTTGGTACTTTGAAGTTGGATAAAGAGCCTAAAAAGACCATTTTTGCAGGTGATGTGGGTTATTTGATTTCTGGAATAAAAAATGCTCGTGAGGTAAAAGTAGGGGATACAATTACGCATCTAAACACCACAGCACAACCAATTGTAGGTTTTTCTGATGTAAAACCAATGGTTTTTGCAGGGATTTATCCTGTGGAAACATCAGAATTTGAAGATTTGCGTGATGCAATGGAAAAACTGCAACTCAATGATGCAGCACTTGTTTGGGAACCAGAAACGTCTGTGGCGTTGGGTTTTGGCTTTCGTTGTGGAGTTTTGGGAATGTTGCATATGGAAATCATACAAGAACGCTTAGAACGTGAGTTTGATATGACTGTTATTACAACTGTTCCAAGTGTGCAGTTTGTCGTAAATACCACCAAAGGGGAAACTTTACGCATACAAGCACCATCAGAAATGCCTGAACCTAATTATATTTCTAGCATTGAAGAGCCTTATGTAAAAGCGCAAATTATCAGTAAATCTGAATATGTTGGTGTGATTATGACACTTTGTATGGACAAACGTGGTATTCTCAAAAATCAGGTTTATCTTACTTCTGATAGGGTGGAGCTTACTTTTGACTTGCCTTTATCTGAAATTGTTTTTGACTTTTTTGATAGATTAAAGACTATTTCTCGTGGTTATGCCTCTCTTGATTATGAGCTAATTGGAATGAAAGAGTCCAAAATGGTGAAGTTGGATATTATGCTAAATGGTGAAAAAGTTGATGCGCTTTCTGCAGTTGTGCATAAAGATAAGGCTTATGATTGGGGCAAGCGTTTGTGTGAAAAACTACGAGAATTATTGCCAAGACAACAATTTGAGATTGCTATCCAAGCAGCTATTGGTGCGAAAATCATTGCTAGAGAATCAGTTAAAGCTCTTAGAAAGAACGTATTAGCAAAATGTTATGGTGGGGATATTTCTAGGAAAAGAAAACTTTTGGATAAGCAAAAGAAAGGTAAAAAACGTATGCGCCAAGTTGGAAACGTAGAAATTCCACAAGAGGCATTTATGGCAGTTTTGAAATTGGAGTAAATTTGAGGTACGAAGTTTGAGGTACGAAGTACGAAAAAAAATTAAAAACTGTATTGAAAACCCTGAAAGGGTTTAACTATCATAACCCCACGTGGAACGTGGGGAACAACAAACTAAGAGTAACTATTTTATGACAAAAATAGCCATTATAGGCGCAACAGGGCTTGTCGGCAACGAAATACTAAAAGTTTTAGATGAGCGCAAAGTCCCATTTTCTGAACTTTATTTGGTTGCCTCTGACAAATCAAAAGGAAAAGAAATTATTTTCCAAAATAAAAAATATGTCCTTATTAGCTTGCAGGAGGCTATTGATTTAAAACCTGATTTTGCTATTTTCTCTGCTGGTGGCAGTATTTCATTGGAAACTGCGCCAAAATTTGCTAAAAACGGCACAGTTGTCATTGACAACTCGTCTGCGTGGCGTATGGATAATACCAAAAAACTCATTGTACCTGAAATAAACGGACATTTGCTTACACCAGAAGATAAAATAATTGCTAACCCCAATTGTTCTACTATCCAAATGGTGATGGCTCTTGCGCCTTTGCACACACGCTACAAGCTGAAAAGGTTGGTTATTTCAACTTATCAGTCTGTTTCTGGAACAGGCAAAAATGCCCTTGACCAACTAATGAATGAACGTACTAGTCATCATAAAAATGAGCCTCAAAATTTGGTAGAAAAAGTGTATCCACATCAAATAGACCTGAATATTTTGCCCCATATTGATGTTTTTTTGGAGAATGATTATACCAAAGAAGAGATGAAAATGGTTAATGAAACTCGTAAGATTTTGGGAGCTAATAGCATAGGAATTACGGCTACAACGGTGCGTGTGCCTGTTGTGGGTGGACATTCAGAAGCTGTCAATGCAGAATTTGAAAATGAATTTGAGATAACTGATATTCGTAAAATCTTGTCAGAAACGCAGGGAATTGTCTTGCAAGATGACATAAAAAATAATATTTATCCTATGCCAATCAATGCACAAGGCAAAGATGAGGTTTTTGTTGGGCGTATTCGTAGAGATGAATCACAAGCAAAAACCCTTAATATGTGGATTGTGGCTGATAATTTGCGCAAAGGTGCAGCTACAAATGCCGTTCAAATTATGGAATATCTGATGAAATCTTAGATAAAACAACAATAAATTTAAAATAGCTTTTCCAAATCCTAGAGATTTGAAAAAGCTGTTTTTTTGGTTTTTAACTTCAATAAACAACAAAAAATAACATTCAAAAGTACATTTTTGTTACGTGAAAATATTTAACAACGCAGAAAACTACTCTTCTGCCTGCAAACCATCAATAAACTCCTCAAAACTGTTTGCAATTTTCAAAAACTGTTCTTCTTTTGGGTAATCAGTCCATCTATTGACAATAATACAACCAAAATCTTTTTCGTCCATACATAAACAAAAATGCCAGTTACCTAGGTCATAAGCAAAAGGAACTAATTTTCGTTGGTACACTTCAAAGAATTCTTTAGTTAAATTATATAATTCAGAATAATTTAAGTATGATTGAACTTCCCATAAAGTTTTATCTTTATCAGTAAATATTCTTTCATAATGGCTTAATCCGCCATTCAGAACCATAAATTGTGTAAATTCAACAGGAAATTTTTCTTTTATTATATTCTCTATTGATTCTAAACTCCCCATTCTTGGGTACAAAGTTAATGCTTTCATATTTTCAATCATTTGTCTCTTCTACCTGCAAACCATTAATAAACTCTTCAAAACTATCTGCAATTTTCAAAAACTGCTCTTCTTCTGAATAATCTGTCCACCTATTGACAATGATACAACCAAAATCTTTTTCGTCCATACATAAACAAAAATGCCAACCACCTGGGTCGCAAGCAAAAGGAATTAGTTTTTGGTGATATTCCTCTAAAAATTCTTTATATAAATCCACTATTTCTGCAAAAGAGAAGAAAGAGTTTAATACCCAAAGTTCCTTTTTATCATCAAAAAATAAAATCTCTTTTACCTTACAATTTTGAAAATTCCGAATAAAATTTTTAAAATCAGTAGGTAATTTGATTTTTACTTCAAATTCAAAATTGTCAAACTCAAAATTATTAACAATTTTAGTATCATATTTTTTTGTTAGAATTTTCATAATAAAGTGTTTATATAAACATAAAGTCGGATGTTTCCACCCGACTTCAATAAATAGCAAAAAATAACATTCAAAAACGTATTTTTTATTTATTTTTTTATTTCCTCAAACTTAGTTTCTTTCTTTTCTCTAGGGAAAGCATTATTTTCTTGGTTGATGTCTGCAGTTTCTAGCTGTGGGTCAAGAGAAAAACTAGCAACTTCTTTGTCTGTAATAATCAATTTATTGATTTCTACAGGGTTCATACGCCATATTTCAGCAGGATAACGCTCTGTTTTTTCTGTACCATCTTTAAACTTAATTTTGACAATGACAGGCATCAAAAGTCCGCCTACATTTTTTAGTTTTAGGTTATAAAAATTAGCACCAGGCGCAAGCATTTTACGTTCTCCCTCAAAAACCTTACTACCTGCTTTTTCCAAATTCTCAAACATTCTATCAATATCAGCTTTAGCCACTATTTTACTTGTAAAAGTAGGATTTGCTGTTTTGGCAGTATCAGAAGCTATTTTAGGTAGTCTGTAATGCGTTACGTCTTCCAAAGAAATATCACAAGGTTCTGTACCATAAAACCAACCTCTCCAAAACCAATCCAAATCAACACCAGAGGCATCTTCCATAGTTCTGAAAAAATCAGCAGGCTCTGGGTGCTTAAATTTCCACTTTTCAGAATATTGCTTAAATGCAAAATCAAAAAGTTCTTTACCCATCACACTATTTCTTAGTACCACAAGTGCCGTAGCTGGTTTTCCATAAGCATTATTTCCAAATTGTAAGATTTGTTCAGAGTTTGTCATAATAGGTACAAGCGTATTAGGTGCGCCTTTCATATACGACACAATATTTGCCACAGGACCTCTACGAGAAGGATAAGGGTTTGCTACATCTTTTGCCCAAGGCTTTCCTGCAATCTCTAATTCTGTTAGATATTGACAAAAAGAGTTTAGTCCTTCATCCATCCACGACCATTGGCGTTCATCAGAATTGATAATCATAGGAAAATAATTGTGTCCTACTTCGTGAATAATCACAGAAATCATAGCATATTTTACTCTGTCGTTTTGCTCTACAGTGCCACCTACAACAGGACGACCACCATTAAAGCAAATCATAGGATATTCCATACCAAAAACTGGTCCGTGGACAGAAATAGCCACAGGATAAGGGTAGTTAGTCGTATATTTAGAATAAACTTCTAACGTAATAGCCACAGAATGTGTTGATTTTGCGCCCCAAAGTGGGTTTCCTTCTTTTGGATAATAAGACATTGCCCAAACTTTCTTTCCACCAACTTGTACCTGCATTGCGTCCCAGATGAACTTTCTTGAGCTTGCCCAAGCAAAATCACGAACATCTTTTGCCTTATAAATCCAAGTTTTTGTGCTTGTGGAGCGTGTTTTTTCTGCTGCTATTGCCTCATCTTGCGTAACAATCACGACAGGCTCTTTTGCAGTTTCTGCTTGTTTCCAGCGTTGTTGTTGTGCTGATGTAAGGATTTGAGCTGTATTTTGAAGCTCACCTGTAGAAGCGACAATATGGTCAGAAGGAACTGTAATAGCTACTTCATAATCTCCAAAAGTAAGCGCAAACTCACCTTGTCCTAAAAATTGTTTGTGCTGCCAGCCGTACACGTCATTATACACACACATACGAGGAAACCATTGTGCTATTTCATAAAGATAGTTTTTATCTTCTGGGAAGTATTCAAAACCACTTCTACCACCCATTTTATTAGAATCCGTAATTAGAAAACTCCAATCAATAGAAAAAACAAACTTACCAGTTTTAGCCTTCAATGGTTCTGTAAGGTCAATACGCATCATTGTTTTGTTGATGGTATAATTTAGTTTATTTCCTTTTGCATCAACAATAGCTCCTATTTTGAAACCGTGAGGCGAGTTTACGCCAGCCACAAAACCTTGCATACCTCTCATTGATTTGCCATCAAAATTGAAAGCCATTGTTTGGTAAGTATTTGAGTTTTTGTCAAAAAGATTTTGGTCTAATTGTAGCCACAAATACGAAATTGGGTTAGGAGAATAATTATAGTAAGTAATTGTTTCAGAACCAGTTATCTCTTGTTTTTCGTCATTGAGAGAAACTTTTATTTTGTAGTCAGCTTTTTGTTGCCAATATTCATGTCCTGGTGAGCCGTCTGCGGTGCGGTAGTTGTTTGGTGTGGGTAATGTAGTGCCTAATTGCTCAAATTTGGAACTATTGTATTGCGCCAGCAATTTTGTAGTAAAATTAGGCAAAGTTATCAAGCATATAAAAAACAATACGCCGACATTAAAATGATTTTTTTTCATTGAATTGGGAAGATTTTTTTAAGGAGATTTTACAAATAATCATAAAAGAGTATAACGCAAAAATACAGAAATAAATGTAAAATTCAAAATTTTGATTTTGTGTATCTATTTTTGTATATTTGCAAAAATAATTTTAGTTGTAAGTTTATTTATGACAAAGCAAATAAGCAAAATATTACCCTCAATAACTGCTTTTTTACTTGTATTAGCCATTTTTTTAGCTAATACGGGCTTTGTGTTGTCTTCTCACTCTTGCAAAATGCGTGGAGAAAAGACAAATATTCATTTTTTTTCTGCACAAAATACTTATAAAAATAAGTTAGAAGATAAATGTTGTAGCAAAAAATCACTAGAAATAGCATTAGAAAAATCAGAAAATCAACAATCAGAAGAAAAAGACAAATGTTGTTCTTTTTCTAGTAAATACATAAAAGCTGATATTCAGCAAGATATGCCTATTTTTGGTGTTGATTTTGTCTTTGTTTCTCCTATAATTTTGGAGAGTTTTACGCCAAAATTTTTAGCAGAAAAAATATTTTATGTAAAAAGAAAAGCGTTTTTCACTTTTTATAATAAACCCCCACCTATTGCAAACCGCCTTTTATTGTGTTTGTATGGTATTTTGAGAATTTGAGAACTGAAAAATTGGTTAGTTATTTTACTGAATATCAACTATTTAGTAAGGTTATTTTCATAATGTTTTCATTCCAAACACTTAAAATAATGAAATTTCTCAATAAAAAAATATTAACAACCACCCCTAACCCCTCCTTAGGAAGGAGGGGAATTTGTCCCCCTCCTTTGAAGGAGGGGCTAGGGGTGGTTCTCTTTTTGTTTTTAGGATTATTTTTTATCCTATCTTCTTCAAAAAGCTACGCCCAAAACCTCAAAAATGAGTTTGTTTCTGGAACTGTCAAATCTGTTTCAGGGGAGGCACTTGTAGGCGCAACGCTCACTTGGGCAAAAATTGATAGCCTAAACCCCTCACAAGGCGTAATTACTGACATTCAAGGTAAATACCAACTTAAAAAACACGAAAAACAGCATTTCCTTGTGGCGCAAATGGTTGGCTATCAAAATGATACGCTTTGTATTATGGCTAATGCAGATAAAAAAGGTTTTGTTCATTTTTCTTTGAAAGAAATAACAGATGAAACTAATGGTGCTGTTGTTGTTGGGCAACAAAAAGGCTTACTCACAGGCACAGGTACAGAATTTACACAAAAAATCACTTCTACAGAGCTAAAAAAAGCCGCTTGTTGCAATCTTTCAGAAAGTTTTGAAACCAATGCTGCCGTTGATGTTCACTCGCAAGATGAGGGTTTAGGTACGAAAAAAATCCGTTTTCTGGGTGTAGATGGCTCTTATGCACAAATTTCTACTGAAAATATGCCCTCTGTACGAGGTCTGGCAAGTAGTACTGGGCTTAATTTTGTGCCAGGAACGTGGATAGAAAGCATTAGTATCAGCAAAGGAGCAGGTTCTGTGGTGAACGGATATGAGGCAATGACTGGGCAAATCAATGTAGAACTTATCAAACCCTGCACAGAAGACCGCATTTTAGCTAATGTTTATGCTAATCAAATGAACAGGTTTGAAGGAAATCTTAATCTTGCTCAAAAAATTTCTGACAAATGGAGTACTGTTTTGCTCACACATGTAAGCCAACAAAAACACTCTTTTGACTTTAATAATGATGGTTTTTTAGATATGCCTTCATTTTCTCAAATAAATGCTTTAAGTCGTTTTGAACGTAGTACAAGCACGCACAAAGGGCAATATGGTATAAAATTTTTGTCTGATAAAAGACAAGGTGGGCAAATGCACGCTTCTCACAATAATGGCATTCACGTGCCTTACGAGGTAGAAATGAAGATAAATAGAGGCGAGTTTTTTATGAAAAATGGTTTTATGTTTCCTAAAAAGCCGTTTAGAAGCATTGGTACTATTGTTTCTGGTACTTATCACGACCAAACAGGCTTTTGGGGCACTTCCGCAGTAGGAAAATACACAGGAACGCAAAAAAATCTTTACGGAAATTTTATTTATCAAGATATTATAGGCACAACTAATCATACCTATAAAGTAGGTACAAGTTATATGTTAGATGCTTATAATGAGGCGTTTAGAGATTCTAGTTTTAGGCGTACGGAACACGTTTTGGGTGTTTTTGGAGAATATAATTACAAATATTTAGAGAAATTTAGCCTTGTGGCAGGCGCAAGAGTGGATAATCATAATTTGTATGGTGTGTTTTTCTCGCCACGTTTGCACCTGAAATATGTTGTTTGGAAAGATGGAACATTGCGTGCAAATGCAGGAAGTGGTTTTAGAGTACCAAACCCTATTTCTGAAAACACATCTTATTTGATGAGTGCAAGGAAAATAGTGGTTACAGATGCTATAAAAGCTGAACAATCTTGGAATTATGGATTGAATTTTACGCAGAACTTTAATTTTATGGCTGGTGAGGGTGAAATTAGTGCAGAATTTTATCAAACTCGTTTCCAAAATCAGCTTATTGTGGACTTGGAAAACCCTCGTGAATTGCGTTTTAGCCAACTAAATGGCACAAATAATGTATCTTTTGCCAATGCTTTTATGGTGGAAGCATCAGTAAAACCACTTAAAAAGTTAGATGTGCGTGTTTCTTACAAGTATGTTGATGTGCAAATGCCACTTGGAGGTGTGCAACAAATGCGCCCTTACGTGAGCAGGGATAAGGTTTTAGCTACTATTTCGTATCAAACGCCAAAAAAACGCTGGCAATTTGATTTTACTAGCAAATGGAATGGCGCACAACGTCTGCCAAACACAAAAACTAATCCAACAGATTTGCAAAGACCTAGTTTTTCTCCTAACTTTTGGGTATTTAATGCGCAGGTATCACATTTTTGGAAAGATTTTGAGTTTTATGTTGGTGGTGAAAACTTAGGAAATTATATGCAAGAAAACCCAATAATTGACCCTACGCAACCATTTGGCAATAATTTTGATGCGTCTGTGATTTATGCGCCCATTTTTGGTACAATGATTTATAGTGGAATACGCTGGAAATTAGCGAAATAATGGTTTTGAGATTTTCAATAAAAAGCCTTTCCAAACTTTGGAAAGGCTTTTTATTGGGTTTTCTAAATTTGGGATTATGTTGGAAAAGTTGTATAAAAGCATTTTTTATGTATTTTACATTTCCTCGTCGTCTTCTTCCTCTTCTTCAGTTTTTTCTTTCAATTCAAAAAGTAGAGGTTCTATTTTTGAATAATCTGTAATAATTTTTATGGTAATCAGACATAAGAAAACACCCAAAATTGAGCTAATAATACCTAAATTAGTAGTTGTAAGAAGTTTCGGAATTGTATCAGCATTTTTTGATTGAGAATAAATAATCCTCTCCATCACGCCATTTATTATCCACAAAGCCCACCACCAACCTAAGTATTTTGGTGAAAGCCCATAAATGTACAACCTTAATTTATCACTTAAAATCTCGTCAGTTTTTTTATATAATGCCTGCATCATTTTGTAAGGTGCATATAAGTTTACGAAAGGTATCAACCAGTTCCATAATGTATCATTTTCGCTATGCTCAAGTTTGGGTACTTGCGTACTCAAATTAAAATACGCTCTCCTAAACCATTGCAAAAAAGTTACAATAGAAATAATATTGGCTATAATATAAACCACACCCCAAACCCCTTGCCTCGCATCATTTGTTTCTGCATCTTCTGCAGAAATTTCACCGCCATTACTTGCAATATTAAGCAACTGATACTGAAGCAAATCAAGAAATAATGCTACTACATTCAGTATCAGTATTATCCAAATAAGAAGAATGGCATTTTTTGCACGTTGTGCATTGGGTCTTAGTTGTTCCAATTTTGTTTAAATTATAGGTAAAAATGTTTTTAAATAGGAAGATACTTTTTCTAAAAAACTTTATTCACCGCTGTTGTTTGTGTCTTCACAAACAACTATTATGACACAATAATGTATTTTTTGTTGCAAGCAACACGCTATTATACTAGCTTATTGTTGTTTGTGAAGACACAAACAACGGCATTTTTAAATGAGCAACAATAAAACTAATGTTTTATTTGTCATAGTTTTCTGTTTTTTTACCTTTATTGATATTTTAATGTAGTAGAATGGGAAAAATAAAGAGCAAAATGACCTAAACAAGAATAAAATTAAGGATTATAGCCATATTCTTCTAAAAAAATATCAAATAATCTAAAAAATTGAGTTAATGCATCATTTTCATCTTGTGAATAAAAAAGAATAATTCTATCCCAATTTCTTGTATCATTTAATTCGTATCTAGCTTGTATCCAATGATTAAAATCATCTAATACTTCCATTTTAATATCAGATTCCAAATCCCGAAAATACCACCCATCTATGAATGATTTAAAGCAAAGAATGCTACCAGTACCAATATACATTGGTGCTCTAGATTTCATTAGTTTTATTAATTCTATTATATTCATTTATCAAAAAAACTTCATTCTAAGCAGCCAAATACACTTTTTCTTCCCAATCTTTGAGTTGTTTGTTCATTACTTTAAACCACAAAGGCGGCACAAGCGACATTAGCATCATCAGTGGATAACCAAACGGTAATTGTGGGCTTTCGTCAAAATGGCGCAAAATCTGATAGCGGCGTGAGGCGTTGGCGTGGTGGTCTGAATGGCGTTGTAGCTGAAATAAAAAGAAATTACTTACCATTTGGCTTGCATTCCACGAGTGTAGGTGTGTAACACGCTCATAACGACCATTTTCTAGTTGTTTGCGTACAATACCATAATGCTCAATGTAATTTACAAGCTCAAGCATTGTAAAACCTAACACACTTTGTACCACAAAAAACACAGGTACAACCCACAAAAATACGCCTGCATACAAGCTAAAACCTGCCGTAAGTGCCACCATAAACAATATTGGCGCAATAGTGTAAGTAAGCATTTCATTTTCAGAAGATAAAAAGCGCAAATTTTTCTTCTTCAAAATATCCATTTGAATGTGCCACGCACTTTTGTATCCGCCCACAACAGACTGCACCCAAAAAGCATAAAAACTTTGATTTTTCTTGCTTGTAGCCTTGTCTAGTGGCGTTGCAACGTGTACGTGATGCCCTCTGTTGTGTTCTATGATGAAGTGCATATAACAAACAGTCATCAAAATGAGTTTTGCACAAAAAAGCTCAAATTTATCTTGTTTATGCCCTAATTCGTGGGCAACGGTGATGCCAATTCCACCTGTAACAATCATCACACCAGAAACAAAACCTATCCATTCTGTGGCAGAAAGTGTAGTGAAAGCCGCTATAGAAGTCGCCCAAACGACAAATCCCAACTGAAAAAATGCCCAAACGTAAGTGATAAAGCGGTAATAAAGTTCGTTTGAAATAAGTGGCACTTCTGTTTTTTCGTCCAGATTTTTGCGGTCTTTGCCTGTTATTTCGTCAATAAGCGGAATAATAGCAAAGGTAAAAGCAAGTGTCAAAAAATTCCAATATCCACCCAAATAAATGCCCAAAACAACCAAAGAAGGCATAATAAAGGCAGAAAAGAAACCAATTTTTTTGAGAATTTTCATAGTTATTGTGTGTTGATGTTTAATATGAAGCAAATAATTATACAAATATAAGAAATAATTAGTCTATTAAGAAATAAAAATTAGTTTTTAGTGGAAAAATGCTATATTTGCATCAACATTCATTGGCTTATCACTGGTGTTGTGCTTGCGTGTGAACGTAGGTGCAAGACGAGAGGAAAGTCTGGGCAACACAGAGCAACATACTTTCTAACGGAAAGGCGTGCATTTGGCAACGAATGTATGACAGCTAGTACCACAGAAAATAACCGCAAAACATAGAAATATGTTTTGTAAGGGTGAAAAGGTAGTGTAAGAGACTACCGCTTTTTTGGTGACAAAAGAGGCAACGGCAAACCTTATGTGTTGAAAGACCAAATATGCAAGCGCAATACTTTTCTGTAAACGTGGCTGCGTTTGCAGAAAAGTATAAAAGGCTGCTCGTTGGAGCTTGCGGGTAGGTTGATGGAGCTTGTGCGTGAGTGCAAGCCTAGATAAATGATAGGCGTTTGTGGTTGATGTAAGAAATTATAGAAAACTACAAAAACAGAACCCAGCTTATAGATGAATGTTTTTTATTTTTTATACTTTTTTTACTTCCAATTTTGTAGCTAAATCATACAAAAATTGTCTACAAACCTCCAAAATCAAATCATTTTTAAGTGGTTTTGGTCGTGAAACCAATACAAATGTTAAGCGGTTTTTGAATAAGATGAAAGTATTAAAAGCTGTATTTATTGGTTCGTGAGTAGTCAAAAATCTCTTTAAATCACTACTCAAAAATGATTTAATTTGCTCATTATCAGTACCAACTACTTGAAAATTTTTATCAAAAAAAGTATCTCCCAAAAGTAATAAATCTGTAGCAGGTAACAAATCTTTTTCTTTAAGATGATTTTTAGGAATGACTAACCAATGTAAGTTTTCAGGATTATTGACAGAAATACTTACAACAAAATAATTATATTTT
Organism: Raineyaceae bacterium; assembly: GCA_043771315.1. Classification (GTDB taxonomy): domain Bacteria; phylum Bacteroidota; class Bacteroidia; order Cytophagales; family Thermonemataceae; genus JANYGM01. The sequence goes on along the minus strand of JAYVHJ010000442.1, from coordinate 11,011 downwards.
TCCTCTTCTGTACGCTCAATAACAATATTTCTTCCTTCGTAAGTGCCTTCCATTCGTGGAAAAATATCTTCTCCAAGTCGTTTGGTGATGTCTAAAGGCAAATTTAATTTTTTAGCAAGGTTTTCAAATTGCAAAACTATTTTTTTACTTTCTTTTACGGCAACCGTTTTCAGATAATAAATAACTATACCCGAAAGTACAATAGCAGCCATAATAAGCACAATAGAAAGTGAGCCATCAGCCTCTTTGGTGGCTTTTTCGATCATTTTAATAGTTTGCAGGAAAATCATTTTAAATGGTTTTTGGTTTCTAATATTTTGGTTTATTTGGAAATAAAGGCAAAAATACGCAATTTTACGCCCAAATCAAAATCACGGATTTAAACGGATTAAGAGATGACACAGATATTTCTTGAGGTCAGGTGAAAACACCTAACTTCACAAGAAGTCACAATAAATTGATTATCAAACTTTTGTATTTAACTCACAACTCAAATATGTCGCTTAATGCTATTTCACCCATAGATGGAAGATATTCTGCCCAAACGAGTGTTTTGAGCAATTATTTTTCAGAATTTGCTCTTACCAAACACCGTTTGGAAGTAGAAATTGAGTATTTTATTGCCCTTTGCCACACATTACCACAACTCAAAAACTTAGAAAGTAGTTTTGAGATTTTGAGGGATATTTACAGGAATTTTACAGAAGAGGAAGCAAAAAAAATCAAAGAAATAGAGAAAATAACCAACCACGACATTAAAGCAATAGAATATTATCTAAAAGATTGTTTTGAAAAAATACGAATAAAAAACATAAAACTTTCTGATTATCAAGAATTTATACATTTTGCGCTTACCTCACAAGACATCAATAATACCGCTATTCCACTTGCGCTGGCTCGTGCTATGGAAGAAGTAATGTTTCCAATTTTGCAAAAAACAATAATTAGTTTAGAAGAAAAAGCAATTTTATGGAAAAATACGCCAATGCTTGCACGTACACACGGGCAAGCAGCCACCCCCACGACTGTAGGAAAAGAATTATATGTTTTTGTAGAACGTCTTAATAATCAGTTGGATATGCTTAAAAAAATTCCTTTTTCTGCAAAGTTTGGAGGTGCAACAGGTAATTTTAATGCGCATTTTGTCGCATATCCTCATATTGATTGGGTAAGTTTTGCGGATAATTTTGTAGAGAAAATTTTAGGAAATGGTTTGGAAAGTAATTTAAAGAGAAGCAAATATACCACACAAATAGAGCATTACGACAATTTGGCGGCACTTTGTGATAATTTTAAGCGTATCAATACTATTTTAATTGATTTGAATAGAGATATTTGGCAATATATTTCTATGAATTATTTTACTCAAAAAATCAAAGAAAACGAGGTTGGGTCATCTGCAATGCCCCATAAAGTAAATCCTATTGATTTTGAAAATTCTGAAGGAAATCTTGGAATGGCAAACGCTATTTTCTCCCATTTTTCTGAAAAATTACCTATCTCACGCCTGCAAAGAGACCTCACAGATTCCACAGTTTTACGGAATTTGGGTGTTCCGCTGGCGCATAGTTTGATTGCTTATAATTCTCTTTTGAAGGGATTTAGTAAGTTAAAACTAAATGAAAGTGCTATTTCAAATGATTTGGAAGATAATTGGGCAGTAGTTTCTGAAGGAATACAAACTATTTTGAGACGTGAGGGCTTTCCAAAACCTTACGAAATAATGAAAACCCTTACACGAAAAAACGAGAAAATAACGCAGAAAACTATCCAAGACTTCATCAAAAACTTAGAAATTTCAGAGGAATTAAAAAATGAATTATTGCAAATAACTCCGTTTAATTACTTAGGAATTAGGTAATTATGAATTATAAGTTATGAATTATAAATACAAATTACGTACTTCACACCTCAAACCTCAAAAGTTATTCTTCATCTGAAATATCTTCTCTATCTTCTTGTTGTTCTTTTATTTCATTTTCAACATTTACAGCTAATTTCTTGCCTTGCTCGTCCCATTGGGCTATGATGTAGGGCTTTTCTGTTCTGTTTGCAAAAGTATTTGGGTACTTTGTTTCTTTCTTTTTCTCTCCATTGTGGTGGTATTCTGTCCATTTACTGATTTTCAGACCATTTTGGTATTCTCCTCTCACAGATACTCTGCCGTGTTCGTAAAAGGCAAAATATTTGCCTTCTTTTTTGCCATTTTTGATAGGTACAACTTCTTTTAGCTTGTTTTTGCCTGTGTCATAATAAGTTTTTTCTGATTCTTTGAGCCAACCTTTTATGTATTTAGTTTTGTCTAACAATACAAAATCTTTATCCATTGCGTCCTTTCCAAACTTTTCCCATCTTCCGTGTTTTGTTCCTACATAATAAAAGCCCTCTTCAACGACCATATTTACTTGCTTGTTGCCAATTCTGACAGGTTGCATTTTTTTATAAGGTCCGTGTAAGATTTTGCCAATTTTCTTATTAAATTTAGCTGGGTCTGTGTTAGCAATATTGCGTTTTTGGGTATTGTACCACGCAATTTGGTCAATATATTTAGCAGGTTTTTCTATTTGATTGGGCAAATAGTTAAAAATTTCAGTAACAGAACCATTTTTTAGAAATGTTTTCTTGGTTTTCAGTCCATAAAACACGTTTTTTTTGACTTTCAGTGTACCTTTTTCTAATTTTTTCTTAGAAGTATCATTTTTAGGTTTCACTGCAAGGTCTGGAATGGTGTCATTATCCAAATCCATCAAGTCTAGGTTGTCTTGTGCATACGTAAACGTATATACAAGAGAGAAAAACAATATAAAAATCAATTTTTTCATATAAAATATTTCAATTACGAATTATCAATTACGTTTATTCAACAATATTTATCTACAAAAATAATGCAAATAAACTAAAAATCAACCTAAAAATAAAAAATCCCTCAAAAATTAAAATTTTTGAGGGATTTTTTTACAGAAATAAAATCATAAATATCTTACAAAAAAGTTTTCTTTACATCACAAGTAGATTTTTTTCCAATATCATTGTAATTTTTTGCAAGCCACTGGTCAGCGTAATTTGTTCCGAGATGAAACAAATACTCCAAAAATTCTGCACTTGCATTTATTTTACTTGATACGTTGTAATGTGCAATATCACTTTCAGGGTTGATATTATGAATATGTATTTTCCTGAAAAGTTTTTCATCAAAATGAACACCAGCATCAATCATACGAGAAATAAGCTCCAATTTGTCCATTTCCAGTATCAAACTTGCATTAAAATTGATTTCATTTACTCTGTCTCTGATGTCAATAGGCGTAGTAGGCGTTTCTTTGATGACAATAGGATTTATTTGTACTATCAAAATATCTGTTGTGTCCGTTTGGTTGATAAGTGGTGAGATAGGTGGGTTGCCCATATAGCCACCGTCCCAATAATCTACGCCATTGATATTTACTGCTTTAAACATAAAAGGCAAGCAACCAGAAGCCATTACAGCATCAACAGAGATATGTGTCATATCAAAAACTTTTGCTTTTCCTTGTTTTACGTCTGTGGCGCAAACAAAAAGTTTAGTTTTTGTGCAAGATTTTAGCTTTTCAAAATCTACAATACTAAGTAAAATATCTTTCAGCGGGTTTACATCACCCATTCCTGTCTGATAAGGCGACAAAAACATACCCATAAGTTCACCCAACATATAACCAGGAGAAAAATCCATATTGCCTTTTCCCATCATTTTATCCAGCCAAGTAGGTTGCATCATAGATTGTGCAGAGGCTTTAGAGATTTTTGTCCAAAAAAGTTTCAGCAGTTCTCTTGCTTTTTCTCTGCCGCCTAGTTGCAGACCGTGTGCCAAAATAGTAGCATTCATAGCTCCTGCACTTGTACCACAAAATCCATCTAAAACGAGGTCTTCTTGTTGCAAAAGCCTGTCTAATACGCCCCAAGTAAATGCGCCATGTGAGCCACCGCCCTGTAAAGCGACAGAAATATGTTTTACGTTTGTATTGTTGGTTTTAGCCATTGTTAGTTACGTTTTAGTTATTTTAAAGTAATACTACTGCAAATTTATGTTTTTATTCTAAATATATGTTATAAAAAATAAAAAAAAATAAACTTGTAAAATCTTCCCAAAAAATGTATTTTTGAAAAGATTTTTTTTTGATAAAACAATATGAAAATAATATTAGCCTTAACAATATTCCTAACAATTATTTCTGTGCCTCTTTTTGCGCAAGAATACCATTTTTTTGTTTCGTTTAAAGAAAAAAATGCTACTTTTTCAATAGAAAAACCACAAGAATTTCTTTCAAAACGTGCCATAAAAAGACGTGAAAAACAAAAAATAGCTATCTTAGAACAAGATTTGCCTGTGCGTGCCGAGTATTTGCGTGAATTAGAGAAATATGGCGCAAAAGTACATTATCCGTCAAAATGGTTAAATGGAGCAGTCATTTCTCTTGAAATTTCTAAGCAAGACAAAATAAAAGGTTTGTCTTTTGTGAAAAATCTTGAAATAATCAAAAAAAGCCCTGATTATGAAGAAATTACAACAAAAAAATCAACAGAAAAATCTTCAAAAGAAGTCCTAAAGATTGCAGAAAATAGTGAAATTGATACTTTAAAACGCCTAAAATTTGATAGAACTATCACTTATGGCAACGCTATCAACCAAATAAAAATGTTAGAAACTGACCAAATGCACAAACAAGGCTTTACAGGAAGAGGCATTTTGATAGCTGTTTTTGATGGTGGCTTTGGTGAAACAAATGAAGTTAATTCTTTAAAACATCTTTTCACTAATAAAAAAATAATAGCTACTTATGACGTTGTAAGAGGTAATAATGACGTTTTTGAGGATAATCCTCACGGAAGAGAAGTCCTTTCTTGTGTAGCAGCTTATGAGCCTACAAAAATTATTGGAACTGCGCCAGAAGCTAGTTTTTTGCTTGTGCGTACAGAAGATGTAGCCACAGAAACACGCTTGGAAGAGTATAATTGGTTGCGTGCTGCAGAGTTTGCCGACAGTTCTGGAACGGATATTATTAACTCTTCCGTTTGTTATAGTTTTTTTGATGAGACAGATATGAATTATAGTATTAAAGATTTGAACGGAAAAACAGCTATTATCTCACAAGCAGCAGAAATTGCGACAGAAAAAGGAATAATTGTGGTCGTAGCGGCAGGAAATGAAGGTAATAATTCGTGGAAATACATTGCTTTTCCTGCTGATGCGCCTTCAGTTTTGGCAGTTGGAGCGGTAAATAGCAGAGGAGATATTTGTCGTTTTAGCTCTACAGGTGCACCCAACGCACCACAAATTAAGCCTGATTTGGTAGCGCAAGGGCAAGGTGTGATTGTTACACACGCTAATAATGCTACTACAATCACGCAAGGTACGTCTTATTCTGCGCCTTTGATTGCAGGTTTTGTGGCTTGTGTGTGGCAGGCTTATCCACATCTTTCAGCTAAAGAAATCAAAGAAATGATTATAAAAAGTGCCAATCAAGCACATAATCCAGATAAACAATATGGTTGGGGCGTGCCTAGCTTTATGAGAATTTTAGAGAAAAACCCAAGATGAGGTGTAAACTAAAATACAATTACGACAAAAAATATCTCATACTTCACACTTAACATTTCAAAAAAATATGCTTACAACTATCACCTCTTTTAATAATGCTAAAATTTCAGAATATAACAATGTAGAAATTTTGGATTTAACCTATCAAAATTTTTTTACAGAGCTTCCAAATGAGGTTTTTAGCCTTCCTAAACTCCATACTATTGCTTTTGGAAATGAGCAAATGAATGCAGAAAAATGGGCTAAATTTGTCTTACAAATCAGTCAAAACGCTCAAATAAAACATCTTCATTTAGCTTGTTTTCCTCATTTTCCTACGGATATTACACCAATAAAACAGCTTGTTTCTTTGAAACTTGGTCGTGAAACTCGTTACTCTGGCGAAACCTACAATCCAAATAAAGGAATTTCTTTTGAAAAATTCACTAAACAACTTAGTCAATTACCTGATTTAGAAAAACTTAGCATTGATTTAGGATCTAGTCAAGGTGATAATATTTCTTCTGCGGGTTTTGATGCTATTGCTGATATAAAAAGCCTGCAAACGCTCAAAATAAGTGTTAGAGAGATGGAAAACTTCCACTTTGGGAAGCTAAAAAATATCAAAAACTTGGAATTATGCACCACCAGTAATAGATTGTCAGATGATATAAACGAAATGACAAATTTGGAGGAACTTCATTTACAAGATGTTAGGCTGACAAATTTGCATCTCACAAAAGAACTAAAAAATTTACATACAATCACTTTTAATTTTTCTTGGAAAAGACAACTTAAATCTTTTGTAGATGTTTCTGATGATTTTTTTAGGCTTCTTCCACAAATAAAATGCTTGAAAATCAACGACTTGCCAAAAAGTGGAAACACAAAAGTTTTGACAGATTTGCACGAGATTTTTCAGCAAACTTATGCACAAAATCTACAAAAATCTACACTAATAGCTGATATTATTACCAAAAATGATACTGATAAATATGCTATGGAAGATTTATTAGATATTTTGCATATCAAAAAAGCGCAAATAGACAATCTTACGTGGACTATTGTAGAAAAACGTTTAGAAAAAGAGATTTTAGTATCATTAGAAAACGTAAAAACGTATTTTTTGCTAGGAAAATCTACTAAAAGCCTTGATTTGCGCAAAATCCTGAAATCTTTGGGCTGGAAAGCTACAAAAAATAGTGAAAATGCTGATTGTATTGTTGTTTCTCGTGGGTGTGAGGCAGGCGCAAACGTACATTTTGATGCAAAAAAAGCCGTTTCTGATACTTATTTGTTTGCGTGGGCAGAAGAAAAAACTGGCGTTGAGCGTTTTGATGAAGGAATGAATACTAATCTTGTTCTTTTATTGAAAAGTGAACAACCTGACAATCAATCACTTGGAATTGATTTGCTTACAAATGCCTACACTTCTACCAAAGAAATAGATGCTTGTTTGCTTGCTATTGCGCTTTTTACGACAGATAAGAATTTAAGAGAAAAAACTAAGAAATTTATTGAAAAAAACTTGTCCAGCAATCTTCTAACCCAATACAAGAAACATAACAGACGTGGACACGAGAAAGAAACATACGAAATTATCAAAAATTTGCCAGAAATAGATACTTTGAGCTTTTCAGAAGTAGCATTTTTAGGAGTGAGAAATAAGTATAATTGGGAAAGATTTGGTTTTACAGATATTATACAACTTGGTGGCGAAATGATGCCTTTGGCTATCAAATCTCTACAATATTACTCGTGGTCAATAGAAATCCCACTTGAAATAACGAAAATTCACCCAGATTTTATTACTCATTTTCCTGCGGAATATACAAGCGTTTTGTGTCATAACGCATCTCCAGAGGTTCAAAAAATGCTTTTTAAGCTGACGACTCCCAAAGAAATACGTTTTGATTATTTTAGGGAAGATTATTTGCACGAAGACATTGGCAATATGCAATGTCTGGAAAAAATTCAGTTCAATGTACTTAATTTGATAAATTTTCCTCAAACACTTTCAAAACTTACCCAAATAAAAAGTGTAGAATTTTATAATGAAGAAATAACGACTATTCCTGCACCACTTTCATCTTGGACAAACCTAGAAAACTTAAAGATTTTTGGAAAAAAATTTGTGGCTTTCCCTGATTGGATAAGCAATTTTCAACATATAAAGAAAATAGAACTTTTTTATATGGATAATAGCATAGCACTTGATACCATTTTTGAACTGCAAAGTCTGGAAATCCTAGATATACGTGTCAAGGAAATAATACTTGATTTGCCTCATAAAACACTAAAAAATCTCAAAAATATTAATATTGAGATGAGAAATGATACAGTTACAAAAACAGAAAATGATATAAATAATGTATCACTAAAAACCAAAACACTCTTTGAGTTGTCAGAAAAAATAATTGATATTTGTCCTTCTGACTTGCAAGAATTTCAGTTTTCATCAGTACAATTAAATGCTATTTCTGACAAATTGAGCAAGTTTACCAAACTCAAAAAGTTATCTTTGGTTGGTAGTTTTGAGCAAATACCTGCTTGTATTGCTGATTTACCGTTGGAAACATTATGTTTGAAATCTAACAAAATAATAGAATTACCTGAATTTGTTGGTGATATGCCCACCTTAAAAACTATAGAATTATCTAGAAATCTTAAAAATCAAAAGAAAAAACTGCAAAAGAAAATGCCTCATATTACTTTTTGGATTTGAGGTTGTTTAGGATTAAAAATAATTTTAATACATAAATAAATTAACATTTAAAAGGCGTTTTATTTGCTCATTCTTGGCTATAAAAATACAAAAATGATACATACAAAGGCTGAAAATTATTTGCTAGATTTATTTTTAATATTTCAATATATTGATAATCAACTATTTATATTATTATAAAATAATCCTAAACAACCTCTTTAAAAAAACTCCTTCAAAATTAAAAATCTTGAAGGAGTTAAAAAATTCGTAAGACAGTTTTTTTAAATCTATTAATATTTTAAACCTGTGAATCTGGCGCAAGTTCTCCTTCCCATTTACTTACTACGGTGGTAGCAAGGGCATTTCCTACCACGTTTGTCATACTTCTAAACATATCACAAAAATGGTCAATAGGCAAAATCAAAGCCACGCCCTCTGGCGGAATACCAAACATACTACAAGTAGCCAAAACCACCACCAAAGATGCTCTAGGCACGCCTGCAATACCTTTACTTGTGAGCATCAACACGAGTAGCATTGTAAGTTGTGTCGCAATAGGCAGCTCTATGCCATACGCCTGCGCAATGGCAAGACTAGCAAAAGTCATATACATCATACTGCCGTCCAAATTGAAAGAATAGCCCAAAGGAAGCACAAAAGCTACTATTTTATCTTTACAACCAAATTTTTCTAGCTCTTCTGTGAGTTTTGGAAAAACCGCCTCGCTACTTGTCGTACTAAACGCTATCAAAAGTGGGTTACTGATAGCTTTGAGTAAGGTTGTCATACGTTTCCCTAAAATAAGATAACCAACGCCTACAAGTATCACCCATAAAATGGCTATTCCTATCAAGAAATACAAGAAATAAATAATATAAAATTGGAAAATTCCCAACCCTTTTGCTGCTACTACTGCACATAATGCTCCAAAAACGCCAATAGGTGCAAAATTCATTACATAACCAACAATTTTTAGGATAATATGGCTAAAACTATCTAAGGCTTTAATAATTGGTTTTGCTTTCTCACCCATACTTGCAGCAGCCACACCAAAAAAGATACTGAAAACTACAATTTGCAGTATTTCATTGGTTGCCATTGCATCTATGATGCTTTTAGGGAAGATATGCTCCACAAATTTTTGCAAAGAAAATGATTCTTTTTTAGCCATCAAATCCTTTAAAGATTCGTTATCTGCCTGGCTCAAATCAATGTATTTGCCTGGTTCTAAGATATTTACAAGTATCATTCCTATCAAAAGCGACATCAAACTAGCAGACACAAACCACAGCAAAGATTTTCCGCCCACACGCCCAACTGCCTTCAAATCACCTAGTTTGGCAATACCCACCACAAGCGTACTAAACACCAAAGGCGCAATAATCATTTGTACCAAACGAATAAAAATACTACTTAAAAGTTTGATATTTTTAGAAAAAGCATCAATAAACTCTTTTGAAGTATTGATGTGAACAATATATCCTACAAAAATGCCTGCTATCATTGCCAAAATGATAGAAATAGTTAGTTTGTTTTTTTTAATCATTAGAATTTAATTGATTATAATTTATTTTGAGTTGATTTTAAAGATAATTCAACTCAAAAATAGTTATTTTTTCTGAAAAATAGGCATTGGAGTAGTTTTTTTATTTTTAGAATGAAAAATGATAACTGTTTAAATAAAAAAGAATTATTTTTATTAAATATCAAAAAATATATTTGTAACCAATTTAGTGTTTTATGCTATTTTTGTTTAATTTTGGGCATTGATTTTCACGGCTAAACAATTATATTCATTTATGGAAGGCATCAATTATGTTACTAACAGCAAAGGGCAAAAAACTGCTGTTCAGATAGATTTAACACTTTATACAGACGTTTGGGACGAGTTTTTTAAGGGCTGGTTTTTGGTAAAATGGTGGGATAAGCTAGACAAACATTGGAGAGCTGCTTTTCGTGAAGTTCTAAAAACAGAAGAAAATCCAGACAAAAACCAACTTCAACAACTTAGCCAACTTACCTATTTCATTTGCAGAAATGAAAATATAACCACTATTGCACCTGTGGAGGTACTTACACAGCTAGAAACGCTAGTAATGGCAGACACAAAAATTGCTGATTTGGCAGAAGTATCATCTCTCAAAAACCTTTCTCATATTGATTTTATCAATACTAATGTTAGCAGTTTAGAACCGCTACAAGATTTGCGAAATTTGCACGAGGTTTATTTTCAAAATACAAAAGTAAGTAGTTTAGAATTCATTTCGTATTTGCCTAATATTCAGTCTATTGCGTTTGGAGAAACCAATATTGAGGATATCTTTGCATTGCGTAATATGAAAAGATTAGAGAATATTTTTGCGGCATCAAGTCAAATATCAGACCTAAATCCGCTAGAAAATGCCACAAGATTACAAGTCTTAAATATCCAAAAAACAAAAGTAGAAGATTTGAAACCTCTCAAAAAAATCAAAAATTTAGAGGAACTTTATCTTCAAAATACGCCAATAAACTCATTAGAAGCTATTTCTGGTATGAGCAAACTGAACAGTTTGGGGATTTCTAATACACAAATCACGAGTCTTGCACCACTTAAAAACCTTAGAAATCTAAAAAGATTATATTGTGAAAATTTGCCTTTGAGCAAGTCAGAATTAGAAAAAGAGCTAGCAGATTTTAAGAAGAAACACTCGGGTTGTAAGATTATCTTAGAAGGAATTTAAGTAGTGAGTAGTGAAATAGTGTGTAGT
>JAYVHJ010000441.1:0-2915 GCA_043771315.1 Raineyaceae bacterium | reverse complement strand
CAAATTGTCCATATACTTTCAGATACAATTTTCCATCATTATTGTAATCATATCTTGTGAATACCCCATGTTTTTTCCCATCTTTATAGATTGCTGTATAAGCTACTTTATTATTTTTATAATAAGTTAGTAACCCATTTTCAGTACCATTACTCATCATATACTCCATGGTTTTTTCTCCATCTTCTCCAAATTCAATAGCTTTTCCACTTGCTACACCGTTAATATGGTTACGTATTTTTTTAGGTTTTCCATTTTCATAATAAAGTGTTGCTAAGCCATTTGCTTTTCCATTAACCACATTAGATTCAATAGTTTTTTCTCCATTTTCTCCAAATTCAACAAATTTTCCACTTTCAATGCCATTAATATAGTTACTTGTTTTTTTAAGATTTCCATTTTCATAATAAACTTTTACTAAACCATTTAGTTTGCCGTTGACCAAATTATATTCCATATTTATAGCCCCATTTTCATAATACTCAACCTTTTTACCATTCTCATTATCAATAGTTTTAGGCTTTTTACTAAGAACAATACTATATGAAACAAAACTTCCATCACTATCATCATTTCTTTTTGCATTTGATATTTTTAAAGTATAACCTAAACTACCGTAGTTTGAAATAACTTTTTCATCTTCTATCTCACTATCTACAAATTTAAATCCGTTTGCTGTGAGAGAATTTTGAATTAGTAAATATGATGGTTTATTGAAGACTGAATAAGCAACTTTGTTAGGAAAACCATCAAGCGTATAGAAATAAAACCAACCTTTAGATTTATCACTATCATTATCTTTTTTGTATGACCACGTTACTACACTATATTTGTTGTTCTCTGTATCACCCTTTGCAGAATCATAGTAAGTCCAACCTTTAGCAAGCATAACCTGATTTACATCTTGCCAGTTTGTTTTGTTACAAATATTTGTTAAATCTGCTAAAGTTAATGTTTGTGCAGAACTATTTGAGATAAATGCAAGTAAAAATATATATAGTAATAATTTCTGTATCATATGTTTTTTAGGATATATTGTAATTGTTAAGTTTTAAATATACGAAAATCTATTATGTATTGCTTGGTAAAATTTAAATTCATCAATAGTATAACCGTTTTTCCAAAAGTAAGTATAATAAAATCAACAAACAAAAATATAACTTATAAAATTTCTTATAATTCTTATAAATTACATATATTTGTAAGATATTTAAAAAACCATTTTATTTTTATGACTATTGGCACTAAAATCCGACAACTTAGGGTAGCAAATAAACTATCACAATCAAAAGTAGCCATTGCAATTGGTATGACACAGCCCAATTATAGCAATATTGAAAGTGACGTAAGTGCACCAAAACCAGAAACACTTGACAAAATAGCAGAATTTTATAAAATTGACGTAAATGATTTGAAAAGTGAGGAGTTTGATATTAAGAGTATCTATCAACATAATCATCACAACCAAACAGTTGCAGGAACTATTATACAAAAAGAAGGCTCTTTTGACAATGAAAGGAAACTATTTGAGCAATTATTGGAAAGCAAAAATACTATTATTAGTCAGTTGCAAGAAGAAAATACTTTTTTGAAAGAATTAATAAAAAAATAACAAAAAACTGCAACAAACAAATAATGTATTTTTGTTTATTGCAGTTTTTTATGAAAATGTTTTATTGCGGATTATTACGTTGATTTCTTTGCTGATTATTATTCTTATTTGGCTGATTTTGAGGTATGTTTTTATCTTGGTTAATAATTTTTTTGGTATCTTCAATAATATCTTGTCCCAAAAGCATTACTTTGGAGGCATTGCTGACCAAATAAGGTGCAATAGGCTCAACCACAGGAAACAGCAAACTTCCTTTTAGAAGTGTGTTATCAAAAGTTTTTAGACTATTAAACAACCACAAAAAAACACTCACAAAAAAAGCAAACTTCAACACGCCAAAAGTTGCACCAATAAGATTATCAAAACTACCCAAAACCGTACTATCCAGCACGCCTTTGAGGTAGTTTCCGAGTTTATTGATGAGAAACCAAATCACTACAAAAGTAATAATAAATGCCACATAAGGCATTGCGCTATTTTTGAGGTCTGTATGTGGCGCAATAAGCTGAAGCGTAAAATGAAAAAATTTGAACCCCAACACTATAGCCAAAAAGAAAGAAATAGTAGAAATAAGGGTCATTACTGCCCCTGTTTGGTAGCCTTTGTGTGCGCCCCAAAGCAAAGGCAATAAAATAAAAATATCAATTGTATTCATCTTTTGAATTGTGAATTTTAAATTGTGAATTGTGAATGAATACAAAACACTATTATTCAGTTTATTAAGAATTTTAGCTTAACAATTTCTTTACCATTTCAGAGATAAGTTTTCCTTCAAATTGCCCTGCCATTTCTTTATTAGCAAGTCCAATTACTTTACCCATTTCCTTGATTGTAGCGTTATTTTCAGCAATAATTGCTTTGATTTTTGCTTCTGCATCTTCCGCTGAAAGTTGTTTTGGAAGATATTTTTCAATGACGTGGATAACGGCAAGTTGCTCTGCTGCTTGTTCTTCTCTACCACCATTTTTAAACATATCAAAAGACTCTTTGCGTTGTTTGAGTGCCTTTGTAAGCAAGGCTATTTCGTTGGCAGGCGTGATATTTTCTGTTGCACCGCCTTTGGTTTCTTCTAACAAAATAAGTGATTTTATCTCACGCAAAGCGGTTAATGTACTCTTTTCTTGGGCTTTCATAGCCGTTTTGATGTCTTCGTTGATTTGTTCTTTGAGTGTCATTAGGATTATTTTTTTAAGAATTATTTTTACAAAAATACAAAAAACATCATTAAATGCAAGTTATTTGAAAAAAGTACGAAATATGAAGTACGAAATACGAGCATAAAATTCTGATTATTAAGTTATTG
>JAYVHJ010000440.1:0-8887 GCA_043771315.1 Raineyaceae bacterium | reverse complement strand
CCCGTAATGACCGTAAGCACGCCCAAAGGGATTTTTACATCAATATTTTTGTGATTTTTCTCTCTTGCGCCTTTTATTTCAATGAAATTAGCAGATTTTCTACGGATTTTGGGAATGTCTATTTTGTCTGTACCTCGCAAAAACTGCAAAGTGTAAGATTTTTCAATTTCAGCCGTTTTTGCATCTTCAAAACTACCCTGAAACACCAAATAGCCACCTCTTGCGCCAGCTTCTTTACCAATATCAATAATCTCGTCTGCTGCCTGCATTACCTCTTCCTCGTGTTCTACCACAATAACAGTATTGCCCAAATCACGCAACTGGTGCAAAACTTCTATCAATTTTTGTGTATCTCGTGGGTGCAAACCTATGCTAGGCTCATCAAGAATGTACATAGAGCCAACCAAAGCACTTCCAAGCGAGGTAGAAAGTTTAATGCGTTGATACTCACCACCAGAAAGCGTTGAAGTTGTGCGGTTGAGGGTGAGGTACGGCAAACCGACATTTTCAATAAAGCCCAAACGGCTCTCAATTTCAGTTAAAATGCGTTTTGCGACTTCTCTATCATAATCAGAAATAGTAAAAGTTTTGAAAAATTCTACTAATTTATCAATAGGCATCAAAACTAAATCTTGTATAGATTTATTGTCTATCTTGACGTAATGGGCATCTTTTCTTAGGCGTGTGCCTTTACAATCAGGGCAGACAGTTTTGCCACGATAGCGAGATAACATCACTCTGTATTGGATTTTATGAATTTCTTTTTCTACAAATTCAAAGAATTTATCAATGCCATTTAAGCCTTTTGCACCATTCCAAAGTAACTTTTTCTCTTTTTCGTTTAAATCTTGGTAGGCACGATGCACAGGGAAATCATAATCAATGGCTTTTTTGATGAAGGCTTTTTGCCATTCTTGCATTTTGTCTGTGCGCCAAGGCACGACTGCACCCTCATAAACAGACAAAGTTTTATCAGAAATAACCAAATCTTCATCAATTCCTAAGACATTCCCAAAGCCCTCACAACGCTTGCAAGCCCCATAAGGATTGTTAAAGGTGAAAAAATTAACGCTTGGCTCTTCAAAAGTAATGCCATCTAATTCAAATTTATCTGAAAAAGTATGTTTTTGAGATTTATCACTAGCCTTTTCTCCTAAAACATCAATCACACATTCTCCCAAACCTTCAAAAAATGCCGTTTGCACAGAATCTGCAACACGAAAATAATTATCTTCGTCATCTTTCTTTACCACAATACGGTCAATCACAATATAAGTCAAAACATCATTAGAAACACTTTCTTTTGTTGTTTTTGATGATTTTGCGGGCTTTTTTGTAGGTTTTTTTTCTGTTTTTTCTGTTGCTTTCTCTTCTGAATTTTCACTAGAATTTGTAGCAATTTCCGCTAAAAAATCTTCAATAAAAAGCACTTTATCATCTCTCAAAATACGTGTAAAACCCTTTTGAAGGACTATTTTTAGTTCTTGTTCTAATGTACGAAAGTGTTGGTTTTTGATAGGTGCAAGAATAGAGATTTTTTTATTTTCCTCGTGTGTATGTACCCACGCTACGACCTCATCAACAGTATTTTTGTGGACTTCTGCTCCAGAAATAGGAGAAAAAGTACGTCCAATGCGTGCAAACAGAAGTTTTAAAAAATCATAAATTTCTGTGGTTGTACCGACAGTAGAACGTGGGTTTTTAGTAGCGACTTTTTGTTCTATGGCAATGGCAGGAGAAACGCCCCGTATCCATTCAACATCAGGCTTTTCCATACGTCCCAAAAATTGACGTGCATAAGAACTAAGGCTTTCAACATACATTCGTTGTCCTTCTGCAAAAATGGTATCAAACGCCAAAGACGACTTTCCAGAGCCAGAAAGCCCAGTAATTACGACCAATTTGCCACGAGGAATGGCAACATCAATGCCTTTCAAATTGTTGGCACGTGCGCCCTTGACAAGAATAAATTTGCGTGTATCTAGGTTTTCAAAAGCGGTTTCACTTGCAATATTTTCAGTAGCAAGTGCCGTTTCTTGTATATTTTTTGGATGGTTTTTTTTAGCCATTTTGGAGAAGATTTATACTGCAAATCTAACGAAAAATGTGCATACTTTGTTGGAAAATGATATTATTTATCTGTCTATTTCAAGTTGTATAGGAACTCTCAAATAATATTTTACAGGCTTGCCTTGATGTATTGCAGGTTTCCATCTGGGAGATAATGCAAAAACACGTATTGCTTCTTGTGCGAGTTCTGGGCAAACGACATTCATTATTTTTATGTTGTCTTTTGAAACGCTACCATCTTTTTCAATAACAAAACTAACAACAACTTTGCTTCCGCAATTTTCTGCTTGATTGGGATACTTGAAATTAGTAATTATAAACTTAACAAGTTCTTTATCTCCACCTTCAAATTCTGCTTTTTTCTCAACAACACTAAATATTTCATCTTTTACCTTTGGTGTATCAATTCTCACAACACTAAAATCTGTATTCTTTTCTCTTTTGAATTCCATTTGGCAAAACACTAGAACTATTGCTAACGCTGGGATAAATGTTTTCATTTTATTTTCCAATTCTAAATTTTACTGGAACTCTTATGCGTTGTTGTACTTTTTTCCCATTGTGATACCACATTGCGGGAGTCCAATTAGGCATTAGTTTAATTACTCGTATTGCTTCCTCATCAAAACTTCGTTCAAATGATTTAGCAATTTTCACACAATCTTTTATTATAGAACCATCTACATCAATCATCAAACGTACATAAACGGTTCCTTCTCCACACATATAACTTTTGGGAAACTTCAAGTTTTTAGCAATAAAACCTTTCATTGCCTCGCTTCCTCCATTAAATTGTGCATTTCTAACAAAATGTCCCTCTGATACAAATCCTTTAGAAGTGTCTTCTTTTTGGGTTTTTACTATTTTGGGTGTATCTATTTTGACTGAAATATCAGGAATTTGTTTTGTTTTTTTGGTTTCAATTTTTTCTGAATTATTAACAATTTCTTTTGTTTTTATCTCTTCAAAATTTATTTTAGAAGAGATAAAAAATGTTCCTAACACAAGAATTGCTGCTAAAACTGGGAGAAATGTTTTCATTTTATTTTGGTTGTGATAAAAACAAATTTCAGCAAAAACCGTGCAATAGTCAAAAAAATAGACAAAGAGAAATTCTCTTTGTCTATTTTTTGACTATTCCTTAGAAAAAACCAGTAAAGGAACTTTTGCATTGAAAGAATAACCTGCTGCTTTGCTTGCCAAAAACATCTTTTCAAAGAAATTACGGTGTTGTTCCGTGAACATTACCAAAATAGAAGGTCTAATTTCATCTATCATTGCCTCAATATTCGTAATTAAACTGTCTGTAAAGCCTGCATCTACAATATTTAGGTATATTTTTGAGCTATTATACTCACTTATGAGCTTATTAGCTACTATTTTCTTGGTATTTGAATCTGTGGCGTAGTTAATATGTAAAATATTGATGTTTGCATCAAACATTTTAGCAAAATTAAAGACTTTGGGCAGTTCTTTTTCCAAGTTTACTAAATCAGAAGCATACAAAATACTGCTAATAGGTGCATTATGATAGTTTTGAGGAACTGCAATCACAGGTATAAGCGAGTGCGTAATAATATTAGACGTGTTTGTCCCAAAAAAACGCTGGAAAGTCCCTGCGCCCTTCGTACTGATGCAAATAAAATCAAAGTCGTGGCTTTGCGCATACTCTACTATGTCACTATCTTTTACTACGGAGCTATCAATAACACATCTTTTGTTTTCATTTACTATGTTCATCTCTTTATAAACATCATCAACAAACTTATTTAGTTGTTTTTGTAGCTTATTTTCTTCATCATTCTCAAAAGTATTTACGTCTTTGTCGTTCCAAGAGGTAGGTTTGAGGATATAAAACGAGTGAAAGAAGGTTAATTGCGCATCATTTTGCATAGAAAGCTGAATAGCAAATTGCATACCTGCTTTTGAGTCTTCTAAAAGGTCAGTTGTTACTAAAATCTTTTGCATTTTCTTATTGTTTAGTTAGTTTTTGGTATTTTTTGTTAATATTTTTACTTATTAGTAATAAAACCTTCCTTAACCATCTTATTATAGATAACTTTTGTAATCTCTTTGGTCATATTATCAAAACCATCTGGGTTAGTTGTTTCTGTTAGCCCTGTCCAAATCATTTTATCATCTTTAATAGAATAAACGTGTGTTTCCACAGTATAAACTTTTGTAGTAATATATGAGCCTGGCGTGTTATAATTGTTCCAATATTGATAATAATATCCTCCAAAAGTGCGGTAATACGAAGGATAAGAATAATAATTTCCAGGTGAATAGCTTTTTTCATTATTGATGTCTATCAAACGCATAGTTATTGCACCATCAAAGCCATCAGCCTTGATTTTAGTATGAATAGCTACCTCATTTTCTCTATTAAAGGTTTCATTTAGATAATTATATGACGCAATACCTTTTCCATTTAGGTAACTTATCATATAATCTTCCGCTTTATGTCGTGTTGTTTCATTTTTAAACAAGGCAACGACTAAAACTTTATTAAGTTTTGAGATATTAATCTTTGTATCTGGCTCTTTCCAAGAACTTGTGATGCGTGTATTGACACAAGAAGACAAAAACACTACAAAAAACAAGTAAATAAATGCAATTTTTAGTTTCATTTGTCTTAATTTTGAGTTAAAAGATGCTAAAATTCCCATTGGAAAAATCTTGAAATACTATATATTATTACACCCGCAGCAAAAAACAAAATAGGTGTAAACAAAAACAAAATAAGATATTGATTGATACTATATGCTTCAAATACTTTTACCAAAACACGAGGAAATATCCTTGTAATAAAAGGGTGATATCTGCTTGTTTGTGGTCTTTCGTTAGGATTTTGGGGAGTTATCATAATTTTTTGAGTTAATAAGTTTAAACTTTGAGCTAATAACGTGTAATTGCTATTTTTTTACTTCATTTGTTGTGTTATTCTTCTCTATTCTGATGCCTTGACGTAAAAACATAAACAAACTCATATAAACATTGGCAATCCAGACGAGTGCAAACCACCCAATAAGGTATCCTTTCCAGTTATTTTCTAATAATTTGTAGTCTGTAAGTATTATAAAAAATAAAGTAACATAATGACTGAAGCAATATTCACAAGTGAAGAGGTAAAAAAACTTTCTTTGTAAAATATAGTTGCAATTTTTGCTTTTCTCAATACAAAAATTGCGTGATTCTTCAAAAATTTTCTCTTGTGTAACTGTCCACGCTACACACGCAATAGGAATAGGCAACAAAAAAAGCCAAATGATTTGCAAATTAAGAGACATAATGAGTTGTGAATTATAAGTTATGAATTATGAATTATAAGTTGTGAGTTATGAATTGTAAATTTTTGTTGTAAGAAAATTGTATTTACCTCATACTTCACACTTCATACCTCACACTTTAGCTTATTCTAGTTCATTATTGAGATGCAATAGCATCATAGGTTTTTCAGTGGACAATGCAATATGTTCTGTCACACTTTTATGCATAAAATTGTCCCAAAAACCTCGTCTTTTGCTAGCAAAAGCCATCAAATCAATATCATTATGTTGTGCGTAGTGTTGCAAATCTTCTATTTTATCATCTCCATAGATAGAATGTACTTCCAAAGTAGGAATATGGTCAGTCAGTTCAAATAATTCCTCCTTCATAATAGCTGTTTTGCGTATTTCGTCCTTAGAACTAAAGTCTTCCACGTGAACAAAATCCACTTTTGCATCTAAAAACAAAGAAAAATCTACAATTTCCTTTATCATTTCTGAAGAAGTAGAGTCATAATTGCTTGCGTACATTATTTTTTTGATGTCTTTCCATTTTGCGAGATGTGGCACAAGTATTACAGGACAATGCGCCTTGCTTGCGACTGTAAGCGAGATACTTCCAGTTATTTTTGATAAGAAATCTTGTAAACCAGTCGTTCCAATTACAATTAAATCTGTGCTATTTTCATCAGAAAGCGCAATAATAGAACCTGTAAGGTCACCTTTAAGCGTTTTGTTTTTGAGTTTATTGTTTAGCATTATCCAATCATTAGAAGTATTTTCATCTTGAATGAAATTTTCCATTTCTTCTGTGATATAATTGGGTTCTGCAACGAAAGGCTCAAAGGGAACTTCAGAAATTGGCATATAATATTCTTCAATATTGATAAGCGTAACGCTTGCATTGAGTATTTCTGCTAGCTTTTTGGCGTATTGATACGCATTTCTTGCGGTCGTAGAGAAGTCAATGGGAACAAGAATGTTTTTGATGTTGATCATTTTGATTGTTTTAATTAGATTAAACTTTTGCCAAAAAAGTAGCAATAAATGACTTATATTATTCAAATTAGGACTTATTTAGTTATAATAATGACAAAATAAGTCCTAATTATACTGTTGTAGCATATTATTTTGAAAAATGAATTTCTTACAATAATTTAATTGTATTTAACCCACAATTCAAAACTATCTAACTAACTCTTTCTCCAAAATTTCCTTATCTCTTGCATATTCCTGTGCCGAGATTTGCCCAGCTGCAAATCTTTTGCGCAAAACTTCAAAAGAGGTATCTCTTTTGTGTCTTTGTCCAGGAATTGCGTAGGGAACAGCAAAAATCCAAAGTATCAAGATAATCCACACGACCCACCAAATAGGGTTCATTCCATAATAATAATTGTCATAAAACATGATTTCAGTATTTAAAGGTGAACTAGAAGTATTTTTACAAAGGTGAGTAAAATATTTTGTTGATGTTTTGTATAATATTGAAATGATTTTATGAAATTCACACATTATTTACAATCAAATAATACCAAAAAAGCCTTTCCAACTTTTGGAAAGGCTTTTTTGGTATTTTATTTGTATTAAAAATCCCTTTTGAAGGTTTGAGGGCTGCTAAGGCTACTTTTTAGGCTTAAAATCTAAGGAAATAGAGTTCATACAGTAGCGCATATTGGTAGGTTTAGGACCATCATCAAAAACGTGTCCCAAATGTCCGCCACATTTGGCGCAAACTACCTCTGTACGCACCATTCCGTGTGTGGCATCTTCTATAAGTGCAACTCCGTTAGGCAAAGCATCATAAAAACTAGGCCAACCTGTGCCAGAATCAAACTTTGTATCAGATTTGAAAAGTGGATTGTCGCAACCAGCGCAATTATACACACCCGTTTCTTTGTTTGTGTTGAGTATTCCAGTAAAAGCACGTTCTGTTCCTTTCTCTCTTAATACTCTGTATTCTTCTGCGGAGAGGATTTTTTTCCATTCTTCTGCTGTTTTTTCTATTGCAAATTTCATTTTTGTTGATGTTTTGGTTTGAGTTTTAGTTTTAGTTTTATTCTGCCCACAAGCTGAAGTTACAAGCAAAGTAGTCATTAAAAATGTTAAAAAAATGTTTTTCATTGGCTTTATACTTTAGTTTGATTTCCCTAATAACAAAGATTTCTTATTTTTTGTTGAAATTTGGTTGTTTTTTTTCTAATTTTGGTAAAAATTATCCCATCAAAATAACGAATGAAAAAAATCCTTCAAAAGATATTCAATGCACGCCAAAGCAAAGGGCAATTAGTGTTTGCAGGTGTTGGTTTTATGCTTGGTTTGTTGCTTCTGCTTCTTTCTGTGCATCTTTATATCAAAATAAACGAACTTTTAGCTCCAAATGAAAGTGCATCAGACTACCTTATTATCAACAAAAAAGTAGGAATGATAAATACGCTCACGCTTGCAAGAGCTGATTTTGCGCCAGAAGAAATAAAAGAAATAGAAAAACAAAGTTTTACTAAGAAAATTGGGTTGTTTCGTTCCAACCAATTTGCGGCTTGGGCGTATGGAAATGAGGTTTTGCCTATCCAAACAGAACTTTTCTTTGAGGCTGTGCCAAATGATATGATGGGAGAAATTCCTCGTAATTGGGATTGGCAAGAAGGGCAAGAATTTGTGCCGCTTGTACTTTCGCAAGAGTTTCTGAACTTGTATAATTTTGGTTATGCGTTGGCAAAAGGTTTGCCACAACTCTCCAAAAGTACTATTAGTCTTGCGCCTGCGGTACGTGTAGAACTTTATAACAGTAATAATAAAAATAAAAAGACCTATATCAATATGAAAATAGTAGGTTTTAATGACCGTATTCCTACTTTGCTTGTGCCAGAGAATTTTATGAAATGGGCTAATAAAAATATTGGAGATGACAGGCAAGACAATCCTGCAAGGCTGATTGTGCAAGTAAACAATCCCACAGACCCTAATTTGAAGACTTTTTTGGAAAGCAAAGATTATCAAGTTGGGCAAGACCGTTTACAGGCAAGCAAAGCTGGTGGCATTATTAAGGTCGTGATGAGCGTTGTAGGGGCGTTAGGTGTACTTTTTGTAGGACTTGCGTTAGTTATTTTTACTATGAATATGCGTTTGCTTCTTGCAGAAGCAAAAAATGAAGTACAACTTTTACTACAATTAGGCTATACACGCAAAATGTTGGCTAGTTTTATGTTGCAAAGAGTGCTTATTTTTATTGGTATTATTACGGTTTTGAGTGTTGCTTTATTAGCATTTTTGAATACTTTTCTAACGAAATTTTTAGCAGAAAAAGGCTTTGAAATATCTTCTACGCCTGATTTTCAGGTGTGGGTGGTGGCAGTTGTGTTTGTGGCGGTTTCAGTAAGTGTGAATATTTTGACTATCAATGGCTTACTGAAAAAGTTCTAACTGGTTATGTCCTTTAATAAATATTGCACCCTAAGGGTGGAACTCAAAAAGTTTCTACCCTTAGGGTGCAATATTTTACGTTTCAACCTCACTAAATTACGGTTCAGGTCTTTTGAGTCTATTAAAAT
>JAYVHJ010000439.1:0-1947 GCA_043771315.1 Raineyaceae bacterium | reverse complement strand
TTGGTAGATATTTTGGGTGCTAATGGTAATGCGGTTACGTCTTTTGGTGGTGAGCCTTTCACGCCAAACAACAAACTTAACCAAGACATTGTTCAAATCAATGATAACTTGAATATTTATTTAGGAAAACATACTGTTTCTGTGGGTACTGCCAACGAGATATTTAAGTTTGACAATACTTTTACACCACACATCAACGGTGCGTATTTGTTTCCTAGTATCAACTCTTTTATTACTAATGGAAATGCCAGCAATTATTTTTTACAATATTCTGGTGTGCCTAATGTGAAAGCTCCAACAGCGCAATTTAATGCTGCACAAATTGGGGTTTATCTTCAAGATGAATTTTATGCAACCAACCGTTTGAAAATAACTGCTGGTATTCGTGCTGATATTCCTATTTTCTTGACAGAGCTAAAACGCAACTTTGCCGTAGAAGCTATGACTTTTGCAGGTGGCGAAAAACTAGATGTAGCTAAACTTCCTAACGGAAAGGTATTATTTTCTCCCCGTGTAGGCTTTAATTTAGATGCAATGGGAAATGGTAACACGCAAATACGTGGTGGTGCTGGTGTATTTACTGGTCGTGTGCCTTTCGTTTGGATTTCTAATCAGGTGGGAAATAATGGTTTATTATTCTTAACTAACCAGACTACTAATGTTCCTTTTCAGGTTGACCCAAGATATCCTGTTGGTGCTGCTCCTTCTGATTTGGAAGGTGCTACATTTACACAAGGTTATCCTTTTGGTAATCCTACAAGCCAAGCCCCTTTTGCTATCAATACAACAGCCAAAGACTTCAAATTTCCACAAGTATTTAGAGCTAACTTAGGCGTTGACCAAAAACTTCCTGGTGGTGTTATTGCCACATTAGAAGGTATTTTTACAAAAGATATCAATGCTATCTTTATTCGTGATGCCAATTTAGCACCTGCAGTAGGTACATTACAAGGTGATGGTCGTCCTTTGTATGGTGGTAACACTAATGCTACACTTGCACCTAACACTCGCCGCTTGAATGAGCGTGTTATACAAGCTCTTGTATTAGATAATACAACACAAGGATATCAGTGGAGCATAACAGGGCAATTACAAAAGAATTTTAACAAAAACTTCTATTTGTCTGGTGCTTATACTTATACAGATTCTCGTGATATCAATAATCAAACTTCTGCTACTGCTAGTAGTTTGTTTTCAGGAAATCCTACCTTGAATAGCCCAAATGATGTAACAATGTCTTATGGTAGCAGTTTGACTAAACACAGAGTTATTGCAAGTGGTTCTTTTAGATTTGAGTACGCCAAGTATTTTGCTACAACCATCTCATTTATTCACGAGTCTCGTTCTGGTGGTAACTTCTCTTATACCTATGCAGGAGATGTTAATAATGATGGTACTCCTAACAATGATTTGATGTATGTTCCAAAGGATAAAAATGATATATTGCTTACAACTACCAACGCAACAGATACACGTTCTTTAGATGAAATTTGGAATCAGTTAGATGCTTACATTTCTCAAGATGATTATCTTAGCTCTCGTAGAGGACAATATACAGAACGTAATGGAGCTATTGCACCTTGGGTACATAGTCTTAACTTGCGTATTTTGCAAGATATTGAGCTTGGAAGAGGTAAAGAAAATCAGCATAAATTGCAGTTATCTTTGGAAGTTATCAATGCACTTAATCTTATTGATAGCAAATATGGACTAACGCAGTTCTCAAACCGTGCTTCTTTGCTTTCTTTTGCAGGGTATCAAACATCACATACTACGAATACGCCAACAGTTGGTCGTCCTGTGTACCGTTTTGCTACAAATGCAGATGGAACGCCACTATCAACAACGTATAGCAATAGTACTGGTACTGGTTCTCGTTGGCAGTTACAGTTTGGAGTGCGTTATATCTTCAACTAAATAGTTTTAAACCACCCCTAACCCCTCCTT
>JAYVHJ010000438.1:0-5710 GCA_043771315.1 Raineyaceae bacterium | reverse complement strand
CAAACAGACCCTCTCATACAAGATACAGCAAGAAAAGCACTTATTTTGGTACGCCACAATAAATTTAGTAATACCCAACGCCACAGACTACAAATTGGGAAAGTCAATAACAAAGATACACTAAAACTAACAACGGAAACTGATTTTACGTATGAAGGAATTTTTAGTACAAATAATATTGTTACTATTGGTACAAGATATTTATTTAAGAAAAAAGACACTATTTTTGTACGTCTTTTCAATATAGAACAACAATATTATGATTATAAAAGAAGTGTAGATGCCTCGCAAGGTGCAAACGGAAATCCTTTTGCGCAACCAGTTTCTATTACATCAGGTGTAAAGGGCGGACTTGGGGTGTTTACAGCACTTGTCTATGACAAAAGAAATGTAATTATTGAGTAATAGTGTTGTTGTCTTACCTGCTATACTGAGTATGCTACTATTTAGCAGTTGGTGGTAAATAATTTGAGAAAATAAATTTGTTATGATTGTTTACCGCTTTTTATCAAATATTGAACGGCAAAATTAGCCTATTAGGATAATAAATTTGATTTTATGAGAAAAAAGACCAACTTTTGTATCAGATGAGTAAAGAAAAATTAATAATATTTGAAAAATAATTGTTAAAATATTTGTAAATGATATTTTTTCTGTATATTTGTCAAAACCTAAATAAGAATAAATATATGAAATATAATGCGCTCAAAATAAAAAACTGGTGTGATGAAAACATTAGTGCTGCCTCTTGGCAAAGAGTTGCTATGAAAAACCTAAACTTTTTTAAGGAAAAAGGCTTTTCTATCAGTGAAATAAACAGTCCAAATGAAAACACTTTTTTAGATGAAGAAAGTTTTGAGTTGGTTCGTAACTCTATTGTTGCAATGTATGAGATTGAACTTCCTTATGGAGAGGTTGTTTACAAATAAATTAGTAAAAACAATTAAAAAATAAAGTTATGCAAGCACTTATCATCAAGCAGTGGTGTGAAGAAAATATTACACCAGTAGCGTGGCAAAGAATTACAATGAAAATGTTGGGGCATTTTCGTGAGAAAGGTTTGAGCCTTACAGATTTAGAAAGCCCAAATGCAAGTCTTATGCTTGCTAGTGATAGTGTTACACTTATCACGCAAACTATTTCTGAAATGTATCAAATAGAAGTACCTGTTTTGGCTTAGGAATAAGTACTAATTAAGAGGTATGAAGTACGAGTGTGAAAAAATGCAGAGAACGTCAAAATCTTAAAAAAGAGAGAAAATAAATATTTATTTTCCCTCTTTTTTTACTTTGAAAACAAGTTTTTTGTTCTTACACCAGCTAAAATACTGCTAAAAAGTGTAGATTTTGGTACATCAACCATATCTGCAATTTTATCACCTAACAAAAAACGCATTTGTGCAATAGCCGTTTTGTTATAAAAACTGCTTACTGTTTCCTCAAAAACCGCTAATAATGCTTTTGTAAGTATCTTTCCTTCCTCACTTGGTGCAAATTGTCTTTCTGAAATAAGTTTATCCAACCAAAAAGACTCTTTCATAGTATCAGGTAAAAACTGCTCTTCAACACCCAAAAAATGCCCAATTACGTTCCAAAGATGCAAATAATCTTCTGCCTCTTCATCAGTAAAAGGAATATTCATTTTTTTCAGTCCTTGTAAAATGATATAAGAAAACGACAAATTAGTGCCTGCCATATCTTCTTGGTTGATAGGTTCTCCCCATTCTGTAGCATTCCAAACCGTTTTATTCACTACAAAATGACGAATAGAAGCGTGCAAAAGCCTTGTTTTAAGACACAAAAATGCTCCTTTTGAGATATTTTTATTCTCTGAAACATTCCCTAAAATATTTTCTGAAAAAATGTCTTTTGAAGTAATATTGATAAGAAAATTAGCCGTTTCTTCTAAGCGTTTTTTGGCATCTGTTTGCAATCTTTTAGAAAGGAAAAGCACTTTTACGCCGTTTTTAGCAGCATAACAATATGGTAATGAGTAAGTTCCAAGCGTAAACAAAATATTTTCTTTGTTCTTCTGAAAAAACAAACTTGCTTTTTTCATTTTCTCCAAATCTGCCCAAACTGGCAAAGTGCTATTCTCAACAAAAAAACAGCTAATATTTTGATAATCAGTAGGAATAGTGGTATTTTCTGTGGTGAGCCATTGCAACCACTCATAAGTTTGTGTAGGCGCAAGTGTGGCAAAAAGCGTTTTTATGGCATTGTCTGCTGGTGCATCTGTGCGTGTTCGTGCTTGCGTGAGCTGATTATCTTGGAATTTTTTCATAATAAAGAAGAGGAAAACAGCTAAAAAGTAATTGTTTTCTAAATAAAAACGTATTGTAAAAGAAATTGTTTTTATATTTGTAAGAACAGGTAAAATTATTAACAATAAAAAATAATGGCAAATATTCCAAAAATATTGTTTCTTGATGAGGATAGCAAGCTATTTGTATCTTTATCAGAAAAAGTAAAAGAAAATAAGATGAAATTATCTCTTTTGCATCAGAATACTTTGCGAGGTATGCTAAGTAATACTATTGTTTGGGAAAGTGTTGATATTATTTTGATAAATTTAAGTTTGCCTAATCTGGACATAAAAAGTTTTGTAGAAGCAGTTAGAAGGCATTTTTTTCCTGATGATGTAGGTATTATTTTGCTTGCCACACCCGCCCAAAATGCTCAAATAGAAGAAGGTTTGAAACTTGGCGCACATCATTTTTTGTATAAAGAATTTGTTTCTGATACCCTTATTTTGGAAACTATACAAAAATTATTAGCAACTATCAACTCGCAGCAAAAATACCAATTTGAAATAAAAAAACTTCTTCAAAATAATACGGAAATAATAGAGTACCGCAAGTATTTAGACCAACAACTCTCTGACCGTACCAAAGAATTGCAGGAAGTTTATGAAGAATTGTTGAAGGAAATGACAGAGCATAGAGATTTAGAAGAACAATTTAATACTTCTGTAAAAGAACTAGATACATTTGTTTATAGAGCTTCCCACGACTTGCGTGGTCCTATTGCTTCGCTTATTGGGCTTTCTAATCTGGCAAAAGTGGAGCTACAAGACGAGAATGCACAGCGTTATTTGGGTATGATTGCAGAAAATTCTGAAAAGTTGAATAGAATTTTGATTACTTTATTAGAAGTTACCAAAATCAAATATTTAGATGTAGAAATAACAGAAATAGATGTTCACGAGCTTGCTACAAAGGTAAGACAGCAGTTTTCTAAGGATTTTATGCGTGAAAATATTGATTTTCAAATGGAAATAAATGCACCTCATTTGTTTGTGAGCGACCGTTATCTGATACGTACAGTTATCCAAAATCTGATAGATAATGCTATTTCCTTTGCAAATAAAACTCCTAAAAAAAATATTTTATTCAAAATTACGCAACAAGAAAATAAAAATTTGCGAATAATTGTTTCTGATAATGGACAAGGAATAGAAAAAAATGTGCAGGATAAGGTTTTCACGATGTTTTTCAAACATAATGCTACTTCCAAAGGGTCTGGTGTAGGTTTGTATGTTGTAAAAAACTGTTTGCAAAAACTAAAAGGGAATGTAACATTACAAAGTGAAATCAATATTGGAACAGAAGTAGTTATCATTCTACCTAATCTTCTTTAAGGTACGAAGTTTGAAGTACGAGGTACGAAGTTTTGAAATATGAGGTACAAAAATATTCTGTAAAATCTCGTATTTCGTACTTCAAACCTCGTACTTAAAAAAACTTATTTTACCTGTACAAATGCTTTATCATTGAAATAGCGGTAAAAGCTATTAGCAAAAGTATGTTCGTGTTGATTTTTTACTTTTGGAGTAGTTTTAAATTCTCTTGCTCCTTTGAAAATACTTGTAGGATTTGCCAATTTATTGTCTTCAATGCGTAATGGTGAAGTGGTATCAAAAGCAAATTTGCCTGTAGTAGTAGCCAAACGCCCTATTTCAGAAATCCCAACGCCATTCAAAAATGCCTGTGCAATGGTGTTAGTTCCTTCAATTACTCTGTCTTCTTCCACAAAATACACTTTTTTAATAAGAATACTCGCTGACATTGCTTTGCCATTGCCAAAAGTTAATTCTATGCCTGAATGTTTGTGTTTTGCATACAAACGTGGATTTTTGAAGTGATAAAAGCACCACTCGCCAAACTCTTCTTGTCTATCCACGAAGGTATATTTTTTGTTGTGAATAAAAGCATCTTTGTGAAGTTCGTGGTATAAAAAAATCTCACATTCTTTGACAATAAACGTAGATTCTCCAGCTATAATTTTACTGTTTTCCAAGAGAGTAACAGCAATCTGGTCAAAATCTTTGTCATTATTTTCTGTGGGTGTTTTTGCTGCAAATGCTGCAAGGACTTTTTCTAAAGCGGTCATTATAGTTTTTATTTGATTGATTTAATATATTATGTTTGTAGTGTGCTATTTTTAGGTACGAAGTAAGAGGGACGAAGTACGAATATAAAATGTTTGTTACTAAGAACAACACAAGCGTACCTCGTATTTCGTACCTTGTATTTAATCTCTATATCCAAAGCGAGAAAGTTGTTTATCCACTTTTCTCCAATCTTTTTCAACTTTGACGTGTTGTTCTAGGAAAATGTGTTTTTGAAAAAATTTCTCCATATCTTGGCGTGCATCTTGTCCTATTTTTTTGAGTGCTGTACCACCTTTTCCTATCAAAATACCTTTTTGGCTATCTCTTTCTACCAAAATTTCCGCTCTAATACGAATAATATTTGGCTCGTCCTTAAATTCTGTTATTTGAACCTCACAACTATACGGGATTTCTTTATCAAAGTTCAAAAAAATCTTTTCCCTGATGATTTCAGCAGCAAAAAAACGCTCACTTTTATCTGTAAGAGAATCTTTATCAAAATACGCTGGGTGAACAGGAATTCTTGAGATAATATGCTCCAAAACGCCTGCTGTATTAAAGTCGTTTAGCGCAGAAATAGCAATAATTTCTGTTGCGTTGATGTGTTCTTTCCAATAAGCTATTTTCTCATCAACTTGCTCTTGTGTAGCTGTATCTATTTTATTGATAATGAGGATAATAGGCGTTGTAATTACCTTTAATTTTTTCAAAACATCATCTTCATCATAACGCTCGTGTATGTCTGTAACAAACAAAATTACATCAGCGTCTTCCAACGAACTATATACAAAACCCATCATAGCTTTATGTAAAGCATATTTTGGCTCAATAATGCCTGGCGTGTCGGAGTAAACTATCTGAAAATCAGGGCTATTAATAATGCCCATTATTCTGTGGCGTGTTGTTTGTGCCTTAGAAGTAATAATAGATAATCTTTCTCCCACAAGTCTATTCATAAGTGTGGATTTGCCCACATTTGGTTTACCAATAATGCTTACAAAGCCTGCTTTATGGTTGGGATTTTCAGTTATTTGTTCTATCATTTTCTTTATATAAATTTTGCACAAAAATAATAAAAAAATAGTATAAAAACTAAACAAAAACTATATTTTTTATTATTTTTAGGTTTATTTATGTCATTTGTAGAACTAAAAATCAATTTTCCCAAAAAAAATGACTTTTTTAGCTTTTCTAACTTCGTACCTCGTACTTCTAACTTCGCACCTTTTTCTTAGAGTATGTTTAGAAACTATTTCTTTTTAAAAGTGATTTAAAATCATACTTATAAAAGCTAATTTTATCATCACAACGGCATTTT
>JAYVHJ010000437.1:0-1640 GCA_043771315.1 Raineyaceae bacterium | reverse complement strand
CAGGAATTAGTGAGAGAAAGACATAAAGAGTTTGTTAAAAATGGCACTATTACACATTTTACCACAAATCTTACCAAAGAACAAATAGAGGAGAATTATGGTGAAAGAACAGCCAGTCGTTTGACTGAAATGTGCAATTTTATTCCACTAATTTCACACGACAGGCGACAAGATGCCGTACCAAAAAACCGACAAGCACCAATTAAGACTGAAACAGCCAGACCTCAGCCAGAGCAAGAATATCAGCAGGCTTGTTTAAATATTATTAGTCACTTGGAAAGTGTACGTGAGGCTGGTGGCTGGCTGAAGTTTGGAGAGAAAGATACAATGTCACTTATTTATTATGATTCTTTGTCTAACAAAGGGATTATCAATTATTCTGCTGACAAGAAAACAAAAACACTCCAACGTGCCTGCAAAGCCCTTCTTTGTGCGCCTGATATTTCTGATGGACTGACACATAAGAAAGATTGGCAAATTTTTAAGCAGGCAATGAGAGATGAAACTGACATTCCGAAAGATAATTTCTTTTTCCAGAAAATGGTTAGACAATCCAAAAAAGAACTTTTTAAGGAATTTATAATGGGCGTAATAGAAAATAACAAAGATATTTATAAAATTTTAAACATTCAAAAACCAAAAGAACAATGATAATAACAGAGAGAATTTCCAGATTCATAGCCGACCTTGACGTTGAGCTAAAGAACCAAACTTACGCCGCAAAGGTAATTGCTGAAAAAATCAAATTGCTAAAACAAGACCAACAATATTTAATAGGACTTTTTGAGCAAGAAGGCGACAACCTTTATGGAAAGAATTTTTATGGCATCTACCGAGATGGCACTAGAATTTATGATTTCAAAAGTAACAATCAGAGTTTTGGTGAAGATTTGTTTGGCTCAAAGAGAATGGCTGATACTTATGAGAGAGATTTGGTAAGTAATGCCAACATCAAAGAAATGTTAAAACGTGATGCGGTGGAAGCCAGAATTGCTACTGAAAGGTACGATAGGGAAAGGTGGGAAGAGATTTCTGAGGAAAACCAAGAGAAGTGGGAGAAGGAACTTGTAAAAAGAGAACGAGAAAAAGAAGAGCGGTTAAAGGATTACTCTGAGGAGTTAAAAACCTTACATAAGAAAGGAATAACTGTAAGTGGCGAGGCGGTGAAAGATAAAATACTTGTATCTGAAGCATCAGAAGAAATAAATGATTTGCTAGAAAAAATTGCAGAAGAATACGCACAAGAGTTTCCTAATGATTTGGTAGAAGTTCATAAATCCTAATTCCAATGAAACACGAAGAAGAAAGTTTGCAAAAAATTGTCGTTGCCTACATACGAGCCAACGTCAAGCCTGATTTTCCTTCTCTCACGCTGATTGCTAATCCGTTAAGTTCTATGAGTTTCTCAAGAGACCAGTATAAGAACAGGCGGATTATGCAAAAAGCCAATGACAGAGGACTTGAACGTGGGCAACCTGACCTAATAATTTCTTTCAAAAAAGGAGATAAAAGTGGGCTTGCTCTTGAACTGAAAATTGATAGAAATAAGGTTTTTTCTACAAAAACAGGTAAACTATTAAAAAATGACCATTTGGAACGTCAAAATGAGGTTTTAGAAAATCTTTCTGAAAATGGTTTTG
>JAYVHJ010000436.1:0-3352 GCA_043771315.1 Raineyaceae bacterium | reverse complement strand
CATTTCTATAATGTGTCTTGTGTGGCTACCAATGCTCACATTTCCCAAATGTTCAATTTTATTGGAATATTGATGCTCATTTAATTGTGAAATTAAACGAAAAAGTGCCGTTAGTTGCTCTGAAAGTTGCTGAAAAATCATTTTTTTAATTTGGTTACTTTAAAACTCTCCAAGAGCATCACGCTAGTTTTAAACTTTTGGAGAGTTAAAATTTATTTAGTTATTTAGTTATTTATTTTACTGTAACTTCCAGTGTGAGAACAACCTCATCACCCATAATTACGCTGTTTCCACCAACGCCATAATCTTTGCGGTCTAGTGTCAGTTTCCCTGTAAAAACATTATTTTTGAAAGTAAATGGCACGACAACACGTTTTTTAGTTTTGTCTTTCATTGTAATATCAAAATAACCAATGAAATTTCCACTTTGAGAGCGTACAATTTCTGCAGTTTCCATCTTGATAGTTGGGTATTTGGCAACATCAAAATAATCATCTTTTCTCAAATGATTATCACGAGATTTGTTGTCTGTATTGACAGAATTAGCGTCCACAATAGCAGAAATACTAGATTTTTTCAAATCTTTTTCATCAAATTTGATAGTTGCTACCAAGCCACCAAACGAACCATTGACATAAATACCTGCATTTTTGATTTTGAAGGTAATTTTAGAACTTACTACAGTTAGTTCTTTGGCTGTGCCACCTTGCGCAAAAATATTACTATTTGTTGCAAAAACAACTAGAAGTAATAAAACCATTTTTTTTGTGATATTTTTCATTATTGAATGATTAAAATGTAAATTTTTTTGTGATATTTTTCATTATTGAATGATTAAAATGTAAAAGGATTAAAATGGCATTTATGATTTATAAATGCTATTTTTGTAACGTCTTTTTTCTATAAAAAGTTACAACCCTAAATCAGCCGTTCCATAAAGTGTGGTAAACTGAAGACACCAAACGACAACATAACGGTATTGAGAAATGGTTACGCCAGCAGGCAAATTCCAAGTTTGTGCGCCTGCTCTTTGACTTAAAGTTGCTATTTGTAATCCACCTGTAACGCCTGTACTGCTATTACTTAGATAAATCCTTAAATCTGGCGCACTTGTCGCAGTCATAAAATTAGCTCCTGTTTGCAGTTTCAAAACGCCGTTTTCTAATTTCAATTTTACTGCACCACTAGAATTACCAGAAAAAGTGGCAGTACGTACTACCTGCACCATTATTGGACTACTTTGTATGCCATCTGCACTTGCTGTAATGTTTGCCGTACCATACGCCAAACCTGTTACAAGTCCAGAAGAGGTATTGACAGACACTAAATTTGCATCAGCACTTGCCCACGTAATAGTGCGTGTGAGTGTTGCACCTGCACTATTTTTAGCAATTGCTTGCAAAGTTACTGTTCCATTTAGGCTTAATTCTTGTGTGGTTTGTTGGATAGTAACTGTAGCAACAATATTATCTACATTAGTGCCAGCTGCCAAAACAGTTAATAATGCCGTAGCAACCACAGGAGTAGCAATTCCAGGACTTTGATAAGTTGCTTTTATGGTTGTTTGCCCTGCACTAACCCCTGTCGCAATACCATTATTAATAGTTGCAATGGCATTATTATCAGAACTCCAAACAATACCACTGGGTACAGTAGCGAGCATTTCTTTTTTATCATAGAAAGTTAATGAATACGTAACTGTCTGACCAGCAATAACATTTTGTGTTGCTGGTGACATTACAAGACGTTCTGGAACTTCCGCAGGCGCAACATCAGCCTCTTTTTTCTTGCAAGAAAGAGCCAATAAAATCAGAAGAAGAAATAAATTTATCTTTTTCATAAGAATTATTTAAATTTTATTTTGAACTACTCTTTTATAAAATGAAAGCCCTTGTTCTTTTTGCAAAATCATAATAATCAGACAACAAACAAGCACTATTATAGCTAATCCAAATAGTAATCCTCCATCATTTTTAGAGGCTATTCCAATGATTGCTAGGTGCGAAAGTATAGCACCTGACATTACTCCTGCACCAAAAAAAGCTCCCAAAAATGCTGTAGAAGGAATAATAAGCAATATTCCTACAATTAGTTCTATTACACCAGTACCAATTCGTCCCCAAGGCTCTACGCCAAGTTTGGTGAATAATTCTACGGATTCTGGGTGAGCCGTAAACTTAAAATACAAGGTTTGCCACAAAATAATAGCAGCCGTTATTCTCAAAATCCACAAAATAAGGTTTTTAATTTTCATATTTTTAGAAAGAGTTTTTTTAATTTTTATTATAAAGAATAAGCTACACCCAACATCAAACCCAAATTTTTGTTACGAAATTGGTCATTATTGAAGTTAGATGCAATTTTTTGATAGGTTGTATATTCTGTGAAGATAAAAGAAATACCACCTTTTAAGTTAAATTTATCATTAAGCGCATATAAAGCATAAACTTCAGAGTTAAGGCTACCTTTGTCATAATCTCCAGTAAGCAATATATTAAACCCAGAAACTTCTGCTTGTACACTGCTTAAAACGCCATTTGACTGTAAAACGCCACCTCTTGGACTTCCAAAACTAAAACCAATAGCATCAATATTAAATCCTACGAGTAGTTTTGAGTTGATAGCATACGCCAAATGCACATTCAAATTAACAGAATTTACTTGTGTGGTGGCAAAAGTAATGGTATCAAGTTTTGCTTTGTTTTGAGGTTTAAAAAAATTCCCTTCAGAAACTTCCGCAGGCGCAGTTATGTAATTTTTATTGCTACCAAAAAATCCTGTATAACGCAATCCATAGCCCAAATGAAATTTCTTTTTGAGCGCAACAGGGTGCAAACGAAAGCCAGATGCTGCCACAGAAAACGTACCTTTCCCAAATCCTATTGATGCATCTACAAAATTTTTGGTAGATGAAGTTGCAGGGTCATTTTGTGCAAACAAATTCAGCCCAAAAAGGCTAAAATAAAGTAATATTAGTAGTTTTTTCATTGTTTTTATTTTTTACAATTAAATTTTTGTTTTGGCAAGTGGGCATGCCCACTTGTCTTATTACTTGAATGTTTGTAACCAATTTTTGTCTGCATTTCCTTTGAGGATAGCTTCATTTTTGTTCCATTTTGTGAGGGTATTAGTTCCCCAACTATTATAAAAAAGGTACAATTTCCCACCTACAATTTTGAATGTTTCAGGGTCAACGCTTACTTTTTCATTATTTTCTCCCATTGCGTAGGCACACCAGCCACCATATTGAGGTTCATATTTTTTGTAATCTTTCAAAAATAGGTTACGGTTGGCATCAGTGGCAAAATGATAAATAAGTCCGTTGGCAGATGCAGGAAAAGTTTTAACGCCC
>JAYVHJ010000435.1:0-10029 GCA_043771315.1 Raineyaceae bacterium | reverse complement strand
TTACCAAATATTCAGCAATATTTTTGATACGTTCTGCAGAAATAGCTAGTTTTTCACTTGCATCAATGTGTCCACCGACTTCCAAAGTAAGCATAGCATCAGCATTAAGCATATTTGCAATAGAATTAAGGTTAGCCAGTGCATCTTTTGGCAAAGTTGCTTTACCTTTCTCAAATTGCGTAGCACTTACCGTAAAATCATTGACTGCAAAACTTTTGGCATCTCTTTGCTTTTTAGCATCTGAAAGCACTTTTGCATTGGCTGCATCATAAATAACTGCCACAGCACGAGTTCCAAACATATATTTACTAGGGTTTTGCTCAAAAAATTTCTTTGCACCAACAGAATCTTTGATAGCTTTTCCCCAAACATTATCATTCATCATTTGGAAAAGCATCATTCCTTCACGGTATTCTTGTGCCAAAAGTCTATATTCTGGGTATTTTTTTGCAAGATTTTTCTTTTCAAATTCTACATTTTTATCATCAGCAAAACGCTCAAAATAGATTTTAGCATAATATTTTGCATCTTTCAAATCTGGTCTTGGCGTTTGCGTACGCACCAAATAATCAGCAAAATCTCCTGCTAAAATATTAGTAGTTTCAGGCGAAATTTTATCATTATTCAAAGAAATAATGCTTTCTGACAAAATAGGAACTATTTTAGGAGAAGTTTTATCATATTTCCAAGTACCTTTGAGAAGACTTGTATCTACAAGCGCATAAACTTTATTCAATGTTTTTTCATTGATTTTAAAGTTATTTTCCGCTTTAATTTTCTTCAAAAATGCCATTCTACCCATATCAGCACGACTATCCTTAGAAATTTTTGCTAAAAGTCCATTTTCTAACTCGCTGAAAGGCTCTAACCCTTTTTTATCTATCAATTTGATGATATGCCAGCCATAAACAGTCAAAACGGGTTCTGCAATATCTCCATTTTTTTGAAGTTTGAAGGCGGCATTTTCAAAACTTGGTACAAGCGCACCCACTGTAAAATACTGCATTTCTCCACCTGTAGCACTTGTACGGCTATCTTCTGAAAATTGTGTGCACAATTTATCCCAATTCTCTCCTTTTTTAGCTTTGCTATAAATCTCATAAATTTTGTTACGAGTATTGATAGAATCTTGTGCAGATGCGCCTTGAACAGTACGCACCATAATATGTGCTACTTTGACCTTTCCGCTAGTATTGCGGCGGTCGTTTACTTTTAAGATATGATACCCAAAATTGGTTCGTACAATGTTGGAAATAGTGCCTTTGGGCGTATTATAGGCTACTTGTTCAAAAGGATAAACCATTTGTAAAGACGTAAAATAACCCAATTCTCCGCCATTAAATTTTGCTGATGGGTCTTGAGAATATTGTGTCGCTAATTTACCAAAATCTTCTCCTTTTACTGCTTTATCACGTATTTCTTGTAGTTTTTTATAGACTGCAAGCGTATCTTTTGGCTCTGCATCAGATTTTACTTCTAGCAAAATATGTGCAACATTAACTTCTTCTTTCAAACGTTCATAAGCCTGTTTTACAATGGCGTCATTGACATTTTGGACACGCATATAAGGTCGTGCAAGTTGCTCTTCATAGCCTGCAAATTCATCTTTAAAAAGTTGCGTTGTATCTGTTCCAACAGATTGAGCATCAAGGACTTTTTGCTTAAATTTTATATATAAATCTAAGTAATCACGGACACTTTTCTCGTTGTAAAGACTATCTTTTTTGGTATTTTTTTCATAAACATACCTAAAATCAGAAAGATTGATAGGTTTTCCTGCGACTGTTGCCAAAAAGGGTTCTTCTTGTGTTTTTTGAGCAATTTTTTTAGTAGGTTTGCAGTTTGAAAGCGTGCCTACAAGCGTTGAAGTGGCTAAAACTGCTGCTAATCCAAAAGTAAACTTACGTAGAGAGTTACGTAAAGACTTATTTTCCATAATTATTTTGAGAGAATTTATTTAATTTTGCCACAAATATAGTGCAAAAAATCATTCAAAAAAACTGTTTTTTGAATGATTTTATCTTTTATTTTTTAAATCTTATTTTCTTGTTTGATTTTTTCTATTTCTGCTACTGAAAGCCCTGTAACTTCTGTCACAATTTCAACAGGAAGCCCTTTTTCAAGGAGTTTTTTGGCTATTTCAATTTTCTCGTCTTTGCTACCTTTTTCTATTCCTTTTTCTATTCCTTTTTCCATTCCTTTTTCTGTACCTTTTTGTTCCGCCTTCATTAGTGCAAGTTCTTCACGTCCTTTTAAGTCCGCCTGAATCATAAACATATAATCATAAGCAGCTAATTCCTCTTTTGTCCAAGAGAAAAATCCTGCATCAGCGTAGGCATTTTGCAAGCCTTTATCCATTATATCAGAGGGCAAGGCTTTCAAAAATTCTGCATTTTTGATGAAATACAGCCATTCATCAGCCAAATCAGTCAGTTCATCTGCTGTTTTGGTGAATTTAGGAAGCTCCACAAAATTGTATTCAATTCCAGTTAAATAACTCTCGTGAGTTTCTACGTCTATGGTCTTATGTTTGCTCAAATAATTTGGGGAAGGACTGTAGTTAAAATCTAAAATTCCAATAAAAATAACTGGGTTGAGTTTTGAATAAGACTCGCCTCGCACTATTTGGTCTGCAAAGTTTTTAGCAACATAATACTGAACTCTTTTATCAAATGCTACTGTATCAGCCACTTGCATTTCTATAATGTACTCTTTTTTGTCTTTATCTTTTGCTTTAATGTCAATAATAATGCTTTTTGCATCTTGCACATTAGGCAACTGATAAGGATTTAAAATCTCTAAAAACGTGATTTTTTTCTCTTCTGGCAATTTCAAAATGGCATTTATAAAGGACATTAAAGCCTCAGTTTTGCCTGCTGTTCCAAAAATTTTATGAAACGCCATATCATTTTTTACATCAACAAATAGGGGTTTTTCAGTAATCATTGTAGTAGGGGTTGAAATTTGGTTTAAATACAGAATATTATGTATTTTGAAGTACAAAGTTAGGTTTTTTAAGTTATTTTTTGATAGATTTGTGAAAAAATACGGATTCTCCAATTTTCAGTTTATTTCACCAACCAAAACGCCCAAAAAATGTTTGTTCTTACAGAAAAAAACTCTATTGCTAATGTGTTTTTAGCAGAACTTCGCGACAAAAATATCCAAAAAGATGCTATGCGTTTTAGGCGCAATTTGGAGCGTTTGGGTGAGCTTTTTGCTTATGAAATCTCCAAAACTTTTGAATACAAACAAACTATTGTTCAAACGCCATTAGGGGAAAAACAAACAATGCTTTTGGAGCAAGCTCCTGTGCTTGCAACTGTTTTGAGAGCTGCTTTACCACTTTTTAACGGTTTTTTGAATGTTTTTGATAATGCAGAATGTGCTTTCGTAGGTGCTTACAGAGGCGCACACCGCACAGACAATAGTTTTGATATTGAAGTGCACTATACAACAGTTCCCAATCTTAATGGCAAACCTTTGATTTTAATTGATCCAATGCTTGCCACAGGGAAATCAATAGTGCAAATTTATGAAAAACTTTTGCAATGTGGTACGCCTTCTTATGTGCATATTGTGGCTGCTATTGCCAGTAAAGATGGCATTGAATATGTCAAAAAACACGTAAAAAATGTTTCTATTTGGATTGGAGATATTGATGAAACATTAAACGAAAAATCTTACATTATTCCTGGTCTTGGTGATGCAGGAGATTTAGCTTTTGGTATAAAACTTTAGTCAAAGAGGGCTTTAACTGACAAAATTTGAACTCTTTTTTATTTATAAATTTACCAAATGCAAAAATATCACCCACCCACATTACCGCTACTTGTTGCAATAGAACAAGTAGATATTCAAAAGTATTATGAAGTGGCAGGAATGGACTATCAAGCGTGGAGCAACCAACTCAATATGCACTTTGGTTATTTACGTAAGTGGACAGATATTTTTTCATTAGAAAAAATGCTCACACAAATGAGCAGATTTATTATAGAAAAACTGCAGTTAGAGACTTATATTGCTCCCAAAGCCTTAGATATGGGTTGTGGAATGGGTGCAGTAGCACGTGAAATGGTGCGCCTGCACCCACATACACACGTTACGGGTATTACCATAGTGGATAGTCAGATTAGCTACGGAAATGAGCTTTCTAAGCAGGAAAATCTACAAAATAAAGTCATAATTATGAAAAATGATTACGAAAATATGAGTTTTGAGGCTAATTCCTTTGAAGTGGCGTATGCGGTAGAAAGTAGTTGTTATGCAAAAGGAACAGATAAAAATGCCCTTATTTCTGAAATGGGACGTGTTTTAAAAATTGGAGGGCGTTTTGCTATTGCTGATGGTTTTTTGAAAACACCTAAAAAAATGCCTTATTTGTTAGAAAAAGCTTATCTGCGTTTGTGTCAGTGTTGGGCACTTCCTTGCCTTGCTAATTTGGCTGATTTTGAGCAAAGTTTACAAAAAAATGGCTTTAAAAATATCAAATTTGAAGAAATTTCTTGGAAAGTTGCACCCTCTGTGGCACACATACCACGTGTAACACTCAAATTTTTATTCCAAGAATTTTGGAGAAATAAATCTTTACGCCTCGCACCAGAAAGATGGAATAATATCATTTCACCTCTTATGACAATGTTTTTAGGATTATGGGGAAACTATTTTGGCTATTTTGTCGTAAGTGGAGAAAAAGAATAAATATTTTTTTTAAGTTTCAGCAATAAATAAACAAAAAATAAAAGCCGCACAAAAGAAATTTTTTGTACCTTTGCGGTGTTTTTGAATAGGGTTCTGATTTTGTAAAGAAATTATATTTAATTCAAAACTCATAACTTACAACTCACAACTACATTAGTGGAAACTACAAGACAACAAAAATACGCCCGCCTTTTGCAAAAAGAGCTAGGAGATATATTTCAAGCAGATATTAAAG
Source organism: Raineyaceae bacterium (assembly GCA_043771315.1). Taxonomy (GTDB): domain Bacteria; phylum Bacteroidota; class Bacteroidia; order Cytophagales; family Thermonemataceae; genus JANYGM01. Next base: position 5,093 of record JAYVHJ010000435.1, on the reverse strand, counting down.
GGCTTTTTCAGGGAGCTTTTATTACAGTTACGCAAGTGCGTATTACGCCTGACCTTGCCATAGCACGAGTTTATCTCAGCTTTCTTGCTGCAAAAGACCCAAAAGGACTTTTGGACGAGATAGAAGACCAAAAAAAGGCTGTCCGCAACGAATTAGGCAAACGTATTGGCAAACAAGTACGGATTATTCCTACGCTTAGTTTTTATTTAGATGATTCTGCAGAATATGCGGCACACATAGATAAATTGATGGCAGGCATTGAAATTCCGCCTATGGATAAAGATTATAATATTCCTGATGACCAAGACGAAATTTAAGGTACGAGGTTTGAAGTACGAAGTACGAATTTTAAAACAATTTGTGTGGAAAATTAGTAAGAATAACATCATAAAAATTAGTAAGTAGATAATCCTAAATTGGGAGCATTTTGCCTCCAATTCTCCAACATAATTATGAAATATACACCCGTAAAAACACGCTTAGGCTGTTTTTTCAAGAAATACGCTTTTTTGAGAGTTGTTTTTTATAAGATTTTAGACCTTATTCTTTTGCGTGCTTGGCATATACACAAAGAAATAAACATTTGGGCAAAGGATAAAAAAGAAAAATCTTTACATATCCTTGATGCTGGGGCAGGTTTTGGTCAATACGCTTATTTTTTGGGCAATATCTCCAAAAAATGGAATATTCTTGCAGTGGACAACAAAACGGAATACGTTTGTAGTTGTAATGCGTTTTTTAATCAGCACAAAAACCAGAATATTCTTTACCGTACAGAAGATTTGACTACTTTTCAGGAAGTAGAAAATTTTGACCTTGTACTTTCTGTTGATGTGATAGAACAAATCACTGAAGATGAAACTGTTTTGAGAAACTTTTATAACTCTCTCAAACGCAACGGAATGTTACTTTTGGCTGTTCCCTCTGACAAAACTGGTGCTGATGCCAATAATCCTAATGATAAATGCTTTTGTGATGAGCAAATCCGTAATGGTTATAGTTTGCAGGAAATCACTAAAAAACTCAAAAAAATAGGTTATAAAGACATTGAAGTAAAATATACCTATGGCAAATCTGGTGAAACTTCTTGGCGACTTTCTATGAAATACCCAATGATGGCAGTTGGTACGTCAAGATATTTGTTTAGTTTGTTGCCATTTTACTACCTAATTACGTATCCTATCTGTTTCATTCTCAATATGATAGATACACATACAAAAAATTTGGAAGGTAACGGACTTCTTATTACAGCTTGGAAAAGGTAGGGAAAGCAGGAAAATTTATTGCGCCCATTTGTCTGAAGCAGGATTTACGAGATTTTAGGATAAATACAAAGGATAATACAAAAATACATCTATTCGTATTTTTGTATTATCCTTTTTTATCTTTTAATCTTGAAAATCCTGATTTAAGACAGTTTTCCTTACATTTTTTCAGGGACATCTATTCCCAAAAGAAACATAGATTTTTTGATAACATCAGCCACAACGCTGCTCAAAGCAATTCTAAACGCTTTTGCGGCTTCATTTTCAGCTTTTAGGATAGATACATTTGTCCAAAAAGAACTAAATAATTTTGTCATTTCGTAGGCATATTGGGCTACTATTGAGGGCGCATATTCTTTGGCTGCCTGCTCAATTATACTAGGAAAATCAATAATTTTTTTGATGAGATTTAACTCTTCTGGCTCTAATTCTTGGTATTCTTTGAAACTATTTATATCAAAAACTTTTCCTTCCATTTGCATTTGCAGGTCTGCGCTACGCTTGATAGAGGCAGTACGTACATACGCAAACTGGATAGCGGGGGAGGAATCTCCTTGAAAATCAACAGCTTCCTCTGGATTGTAAAGCATACGGTTTTTAGGATCAACTTTGAGTAAAAAGTATTTTAGCGCACCCAAACCAATAATTTTATAAAGGTTTTGTGCTTCTTTTTCTCCTAAACTCTCAATTTTTCCTAGTTCTTTGGTGCGAGTTTCTGCAATGTTTATGACTTGTTGCACCATATCATCAGCATCAACGACAGTTCCCTCACGAGATTTCATTTTCCCGCTTGGCAAATCTACCATTCCATAAGATAAATGATACAAATTTTTTGCATAATCTTTGCCCAATTTTTTCAAAATAGCAAATAATTGCTTAAAATGGTGGTCTTGCTCGTTGCCAACCACATACGCCATTCCTTGCATTTGGAGGTCTTTGTAGCGCAAATCAGCCGTTCCTAAGTCCTGCGTGATATAAACAGACGTTCCGTCAGAACGTAAAACTATCTTATGGTCAAGCCCTTCCGCAGACAAATCAGCCCAAACAGAATTGTCTTCTTTTTGGTAAAAAACTCCCTTTTTCAAACCTTCTTCCACCATATCTTTGCCCAAAATGTAGGTATTAGATTCATAGTATTTTGAGTCAAAACTTACACCAATATTTTGATAAGTGGCATCAAAACCTGCATAAACCCAAGTATTCATTTTTTGCCATAATTCTACCGTTTTAGGGTCGTTTTGCTCCCACAAACGTAGCATTTCTTGTGCTTCTTTCATTATTGCAGTCTTATTTTGAGCAATAAGTTTAAAATTTCCGTTTATTTCGTCTAATTCGTTCTCTAATTTGGAGATTTTTCTAATTTGTTGAATAAAATCTTTTGGACAAAGTTTTTTCTTTTCCAATTCGTCCAAATGTTTGAGCAAATCCTTAGTAGAAATTTCTTTTTCTGCGGAATTTTCTACTATATTCCAACTTTCAAAAAGTGCTTTAACCTCATTATTAAGGCTATCTAGCATATTATTTGATACAATATTTTGCTTTTCTATATCAAGATTTTTAATGATGATATGGTATTTTTCTAATCCTTTTGTAACCACAATTTTCTCAGCATCTGTACAATCTTCTAGCTCATTTTGATAGATTTTCTCCAAAAAAGGCTTTGTTTCTTTCTTCAATTCTTTGTCAAACCTTACATAGTATTTTCCTACAAGGTGGTCACCTTTGATGCCTGCACTTTCTGGTGTTTCAAACAAATCCATAGTGATGCCATCAGCGTTGATGTTGCCAAATTTGGTGTATGCAAGCATAGATTTGCATATATGTATGCCTCTGTCGTTGATTATCTGCGTTTTATGCACTTCATAACCATACATCTCCAAAATGCGTGCTACAGAAAAACCCAGAAAATTATTGCGCAAATGCCCCAAATGTATTGGTTTATTGGTGTTTGGTGAGCAATATTCAACGACCATTTTAGCATTTTTTGAGGGAAACTGCCCATAACTACCATTTTGGGTGTTTTTCTTCAAAATTTCTTCAAAAAGCATTATCCAAACGCTATCTTTCAAAGTGATATTCAAAAAACCCTGCACAGCGTTAAATTTAAGCACTATATTTCCTGTTTTTTCAGGATTATTTTGTAGATATTGCCCTAGTTCTTGTGCTATTTCAGCAGGTTTTTTTTGTAATTCTTTGGCAAGTCCAAAGGTCACAAAAGTATGTGAGCCTTCAAATTCCTTGCGTGTTGGTTGCAATTCTATCTGACTAATGTCGCTAATTTCTTTGTTATAAAGCTCAAAAAGGGCTTTTTTAATAGTTTCTTGAAGTAATGTATTGATGTTCATTGGTTGGTTTTGAATAAAATTATCTACAAACCTACTATTTTTAACTCAAAATTCCTCAAAAATCTCAAAAAAACTATTTTTATCTAATGATTATCTAATTATATTTCTTAGATTTGTGGAATATTTCTAAAAATTTAAAAAACTATCAAAAATATGTTCAAAATACATAAAGCACTATCTTTGTGCTTACCTATTGCGCTGATTTTTACCAGTTCTTGCAAAGATACAGCAACAGATAAAGACAAAGATAAAAAAGACACAACAAAAACCGTTCAAAAGGAAAAAGAAGTAGTTATCCCTATTGACCAAAAAGCAACAACGCTTGCTGCCCTTATTTCGGGTCTTCCTGTGGAAGATACGACTGGGTTTGGTAGTGTAGCAAAAATGCCTGTTGTGAAGCAACAAATGGACTTTTTGAACAAAGGTTGGGCTGGTTTGGATAGCAAATATTTAGCTCCTATGCGCAAATGGCGTGATGCAGAAATTGCAGATATGAACAAAGAAGGAAATACACTTTTTTATCCTTTTAGTGGTCCGGATTTCTTAAATGCCTATAATATTTTTCCTAATTGTGATAATTTTTTAATGTTTGGTTTGGAAGGTGTGGGACATATGCCCAATGATTTTGGTAAGAAAAACGAACAATACGTAACGGCTTATATGGGTGATATACGCAACGCACTAGAAGACGTTATGGCTCGTAACTACTTCATTACTAGCTATATGGGCTCTGATTTGTACCGCCGTTCTCAAGGAGTTGCACCAATTATCAATGTGTTTATGGCACGCACAGGCAATAAAGTGATTAGTATCAATAAAGTATTTTTGGATAAAGACGGAAAACCTACTTTAAAGCCACTTGACGACAAAAAAGAGAATGTAGAAGTTTATGGTTTAGCTATTCAATTTATCAATAAAGATAGAAAAAAACCACAAACTTTGTACTATTTTGGTACTGACGTGGAAGATAGCAAAATGAAGAAAAAACAAAATTTGGAGAATTTTATTCGTAGTTTTCCTAATAAAGTTGGTTATTTGAAGTCTGCTTCTTACATTTTGTTTAATCCTAACTTTTTGACTATCAAGAAATTAGTAATGGAAGAAACGAAAGCTGTTTTGCAAGATGATACTGGTGTTCGTTTTAAAGATTATATGGAAAGTGGAAAGTGGAAAGTACAACTTTATGGTGGCTATGCTCGTCCTGTGGCTGATTTTGGCGGTTATACGTACCAGCCAGAACTTGCTGCAGAGTTTAAAAAAGATAGCTTAGTGAAAAAACTAGGTTTCCCTTATGGTTATCATTGGAAAGAAGTACAAAAAGTAAGTGTACTTGTAGCTAGAAGGAAATAATTTTAAATTATGAATTTTAAATAAATATAAAAAGCAGACTTCCCTTAAAGTGAAGTCTGCTTTTTTTCGTAAATTATGTTATATATTTGTAGATACGCCACCGCAGTGCGTATCCACGTAGAGCAATGTATTT
>JAYVHJ010000434.1:0-13531 GCA_043771315.1 Raineyaceae bacterium | reverse complement strand
AATTTCTTTAATCAAAAATTCACCACCTTTGATTAGTTCTTTATTTTGAATTGCTTCCATTTTGATTTTTATATTAAGGTTTATTTTGTTAAAGTTTATTTGAGAAAAATAATATTTGGCAAAAAGCCTTTTCTACTATTTTCTAATTTCTAAACGCAAAGTTAGATAAAAATGTTCTGTATGCAGAGTATTTTTAGAATTATTTTCGTTATTTCTGAAAAATAATTTTTAAAATAGACTTTTTTTTATTTTTATAGGATTATTCCAAGAAAAAAAGCCATAAAATGCTTATTTTTTGGATAAAAATGTTAATTGAGATTTGTATTCTTTTGAATTTCAGAATTTCGTTGTAACTTGCAGGCATATTGCAAGGCATACACTTACAATATGTCGTGGTTGGTGAAGATACCAACCACGAAGGTTTAACTTGCGAACACATTGTAGCAAATTGTATTCATTTACAATTCACAATTTACAATTTACAATTATTTAAAATGAAGCAATTTGGCGTTTATCTTCTTTTTCTTAGCAAACTTTTCGTACAAAGAGAAAGGCTAAAAACTTACATACAACTTACCTTAGAAGAATGTGTTTATATTGGCGTTAATTCTATCTTTTTGGTGGGCATTGTTTCCACTTTTATTGGTGCAGTAACCTGTATTCAAACGGCTTACAACCTTGTTTCTGACTTTATTGCTAATTCTGTTGTGGGGCTTATTGTGCGAGATATGACTATTTTGGAACTTGCGCCGACTATTATTAGTATTGTTTTGGCAGGCAAAGTTGGTTCTAATATTGCGGGTAATCTTGGTTCTATGCGCATTACGGAGCAAATTGATGCATTAGAAGTAATGGGAATAAACTCTATTTCGTATCTTATTTTTCCAAAAATATTGGCTGCAATGATTACGTTTCCGTTGCTTGTTATTATTGCCGCTTTTTTATCTATGGTAGGCGGATACGTGGCTGGTACGCTTTCTGGCGCACTTACACCTGCGGAATTTATAGAAGGTTCAAGAATGCTTTTTGTACCTTACAATGTTACTTTTATGATAATCAAGGCGGTTGTGTTTGGCTTTTTGGTATCTTCTATTTCAGCATTTCAAGGTTATTATACATCTGGGGGAGCTTTTGAAGTAGGACAATCAAGCACAAAAGCCGTTACAAATAGTTGTATTGCTATTCTTTTAGCTGATTATGTATTAGCACAATTACTTTTAGACCACAAGTAAGTTATGAGTTTTGAGTTATGAATTATGAGTTAAAATACACTGTTCTACACCAAAAATTATAATAAAAATTTTAGTACACGACAAAATTTAGAAGTGAAAAATGCTCGTGGTTTGTAGGGACACAAACTGCGAAGGTTAATAAAATAAAACGACAAAAATAACTTATAATTCATAACTCATAATTCATAACTCAAAAAGATGTTATTTAATATTATCAATTGGACAGCTGACCCTGTTATTTTTAGTTTTACTGTTGGCGGTTTTCAGCCCGAAATCCGTTGGTACGGCTTACTTTTTGCTACTGGTTTTATTTTAGGGCAACTTATTTTGGCTAAAATCTGGAAAATTGAAGGCAAAAATGAAAATGATTTTGAGGCATTGTGCCTAAGCGTGATTATTGCGACAGTCGTAGGCGCAAGACTAGGACACGTTATTTTTTATGATTTAAAAGATTATCTCAAAGACCCAATTTCTATTTTTAAGGTTTGGGAAGGTGGCTTGGCTAGTCACGGTGCAACTATTGGAATACTTGTTGCGCTATGGCTTTATTGTCGCAAACGTCCAGACCAGCCGTTTTTGTGGGTTGTGGATAGAATAGTGATTGTGATTCCACTTGGCGCAATGCTCATACGTTTGGGCAACTTAATGAACTCTGAAATTGTGGGCAAACCTACTAATGAAAATTATGCGTTTGTGTTTTCTCGTGCTACGGGCTTAGGAGACTATAGCAAAATCCCAGCTGGTCTTGATGACGAGCAATATAAGCAGGCAGTTGCTACTGCTGATTTTATTGCTGCACAGATACCACGCCACGCAGCGCAATTATATGAAGCAATTTCGTTTTTTATTTTGTTTTTGATATTGGTATTTGTTTATAACCGTTTTAAGTCAAAAACACCACAAGGGCTTTTATTTGGTATTTTTATGGTTTATACCTTTACTTTGAGGTTTTTTTATGAATTTTTGAAAGAAGCACAAGTAGCTTTTGAAAATAATCTTCCGCTCAATATGGGGCAGATTTTGAGTATTCCTGCGGTAATTGTAGGGTTTTATATTCTTTATTTGGCGAGTAAAAATGCTAAAAAACAAAATGTAATGATTAAATAATTATGAATGATAATTAGTGGTTCATCATTTAGTTATTTGCGAAAGCCCAAAGTCTAGCACTTGAATATCCTTACACCGTCAGCTAAAGCAGACGGCAAAGAAATGATAGCAAACAGAAAGGCTTTTTTGTCTTACTTTTATTATATTTTGCCGTCTGCTTTAGCTGACGGTGCGAAAATATTTGAGTGCTTAAATTTGGGCTTTTAATAACAGTTGATTTTGCAGATTTATTCACTCTTTTTAAATTTAAAATGATATTTTGCTTTTATGGAAAGTAACGACCAATATCAAAATAATCTTTTTTCTGAAGAAAATAATACACTTCTTTTGCCCAAAAAAGCAGAAGAAGCATTTTCACGTGGCTACGACAACGGCTTAAAAGGTATCAATAAATCTCATTATGAAGGTTATATCTCTGAAAAATACCTGCAAAATGCGCTGCAAGAAGCAATAAATATCAATGCAAAATTATTAGATAACGTCACAGAAAAGCTGGAAATCAATACAACGCAATTTGCTAATTTACAGAAAGAAAGCACAGAACTGAAAGAACAAATAAATCATAAAAAAAGCCTTTTAGTGCGCCGTTTGGAGGATTTTCAGACATATAAAAACGAAAAAACCAATTATCTCAACGAAAAAGAAAGACTACGTAACAAATACTCGTTTTTGGCAGGTGTATTGTTTTTGATAGCAGGCTTTATTTTCATTGTGGGTGACCTTGTTATTTCTCACGAAATAGTTGCCTACGCCCTCAATATCAAGAATAATGTAGAGGCGTGGACTTTTGCGGTGGGGCTTGCTATGGTTTCTGTTCTCCTAAAACCTGCCTATGACAGGCTGATAGAACAGCCTTATCTCTACAAAAAAACCGTTACTACAGAAGTTATTTACCTGATATTTAAGGTTTTACTTGTTTTTTTTACCTTTGTTACGCTTTTCACTTTGGGACTTTTTCGTTATGAGGCATACAAAACAGACCGTTTGAAGGAAAGTATCAACAAAAACATCTTACAACTACAAGCAGATGACATTTCGGAGCAAAATGAACGCCTGATTTTGCTTAAGTCAAAAGAAAGTGAAAACCTTAGTCTAAAACTTGTAGAACACCCTGCAGGTTTGTATTCTTTTGTGTTTTCTGGGATAATGTTTGCAGTGGCAGGAGCTATTTGTTTGGGGCTTAGTTTCCCTATTTTGGGCGGTTATACACGTATTTGGTTGCAAATTCCTATGCACCTGCGCAAGATTATCCCACTAGAAAAAAATGCCCTTCTGCAAGTGGAAATTTTGGAAAATGATTTGCATCAAAAACAATCAGATTTTGCAGTGCGACAAGAAGAAATACTGCTTATAGGTGATTTGGAGCTGCAAAAAGAAGAAAAAACCAAACTTACAAAACAACTTTTGGATAACAAAGATTTGTTAAGAAAAAGTCTTATTGAATCTGATATTTATTTGTATGAAGAAGGCTATGAACGTGGCATTTTGACCACTAAAATTAACCTTGAAAATGAACAAAAAGCCATCAAAGCTGCTAATGATGCCATTTTGGAAGCTGCAAAACCTAAACCAATTATTATCCCAGAAGCTGTTTTTGACAATGGGAAAAATAATAATGGGAACGGAAATGGAAAAGCCAACGGGAAAACAAAGGATTACCCAAAAAATATTAACCCAACTGTTATTAAGAAAAAACAACCAGAAATAGCTGAAATAGCTATTTTGGACAATGTTTTAGAGGAAAATAAAACAGAAAAAACAAACGGAAACTTTGATGAAATTTTTGATAAAAACGAAAATTTACAAAGTTTTATGGAAAAATATGGCAATGATGAAGATTTGGATACAAATGAGAATATTATAGCAAATATTCCTGAAAATATTGTAGTGGAAACACCAAAGAATAGTATTACAAGTAGTGTAAAAGATAAAATGAGTAAGCTAAGAAAAAGATAAAAACAAGCTAAACGCTACGCTAAATGTTATTAGAAAAAATACATCTTATCAATTTTAAAAACTATGAATTGCTGGAAATGACCTTTGGAAATGGTCTAAACTGCATTTTGGGTAATAATGGTAGTGGGAAAACTAACTTGCTTGATGCTATTTATTGTCTTGCTTTCACTAAAAGCTATTTTGGACTAACTGACACACAAAATATTAGACATTCAGAAAATTTTTTGGTTGTAAATGGAAGTTTTAAGAAAGAATATAACTTAGATAATGATGATTTAGACAATAATTTAGTTGAATTTCAAACAGAAAATATTGCTTTTGGAGTGCGTGAAGGCAAAAAAACTATCAAATCATCTGTTAATAATTATCAAAAACCATCACAACACATAGGACTTTATCCTGTTGTAATGCTTACGCCTTATGATACAGACCTTGTGCGTGAGGGAAGTGAGGAAAGACGCAAATTTTTGGACGGAATCATCTCGCAAATCAGCAACGAATACCTACAAAACTTGCTGAAATACAATCATTTACTCAAAGAAAGAAATATTACACTCAAAAGATTTGCAGAAAAAAATACTTTTGATGCCATTTTATTAGAAAGTTTTGATGAGAGATTATTAGAAAAAGGCAAACTTATTTTTGAAGAAAGAAAACGCTTTTTGTCCGTTTTTTTGCCTATTTTCCAAGAATTTTATCAAGTTTTATCAGAAAATAACGAAATAGTTAGCTTAGATTATCAAACGCAATATCTACAAAATAATCAAGAGGACTTTACAGTTTTTTTTAAGAAAAATCTTCAAAAAGACCGCTTGCTAATGCGTACAAGCGCAGGTATACACAAAGACGACCTTGAGTTTTTATTAGAAAAACGTTCTTTACGCAAATTTGGCTCACAAGGGCAACAAAAAACCTACGTCATTGCGCTCAAATTAGCAGCTTTTGCCACAATAAAACAAGAGAAAAATATTTGTCCTTTGCTACTTTTAGATGATATTTTTGATAAATTAGATGCAAAACGTATGCAAAAATTACTTCAAATTGTGAGTTGTGCGCCTTTTGGGCAGGTTTTTTTGACAGATGCCAACCCAGAACGTACAAAAACACTTTTGAAAGAAATCAAGCAGGAAACTATGCAAGAAAACGAAATAAGTACATTTATTTTAGAAAAGGAATAATTAATCTTTGTGGTTTGTGTCCTCACAAACCACGAATTAGGACAATCAATGTGTTTTTGTCATAAATAAAATGGTTATTGCACTACCTCATTGTGGTTTGTGGGGACACAAACCACGAAGATTGCAACAATGTATTCAACTCATAAATCATAACTCACAATTCATAACTCAATAATATGCAAGCATTTGACCGCCTTTTGACAATAATGGACGAACTTCGTGAAAAGTGTCCTTGGGACAGAAAACAGACTTTCCAAAGTTTGCGACATTTGAGTATAGAAGAGATTTATGAGCTTTCTGATGCCATTTTAGACGAGGATATGCCCGAAATCAGGAAAGAATTAGGAGATATTTTGCTTCACGTAGTTTTTTATGCAAAAATTGCCTCTGAAAATCAAAATAGTAATGAAAATTTTAATATTGAAGACGTTTTAAATACGCTTTGTGAGAAACTTATTTCTCGTCATCCACACGTTTATGGAGATATGACTGCCACAACGGAAGAAGATGTAAACAAACTTTGGGCAAAAGTCAAGCAGAAGGAAAGTAACAACGAAAAATCAGCGTTGGCAGGCGTTCCTAAAAGCCTTCCTGCGCTTGTGAAGGCTATGCGCATACAAGAAAAAGCTAGAAATGTAGGTTTTGATTGGGAAGATAAAACGCAGGTTTGGGAGAAAGTCAAAGAGGAAATAGCAGAATTTGAAGAAGAATTTAAGGCTGGCGCAGCATTTGACCCAGAAAAAGCAGAAGCAGAGTTTGGAGATTTATTATTTTCTTTGGTAAATTATGCTCGTTTTATCAATATCAACCCAGAAACAGCATTAGAAAAAACCAATAAAAAATTCACAAAGCGTTTTCAATATTTAGAACAAAAAGCAAAAGAAAATAACCAAATCTTATCAGAAATGACATTGGAGGAAATGGACGTTTATTGGAATGAAGCAAAAAAAATGTAGTTGTATATGATTGTTAGAAAAAGATAGACAACTATCTTTTTCTAACTCCTAATAAGTCATTTTCTTCATCAACTATACCTAACATATTCATTGCCCAAACTGGCAAACTACCATCATAATTTATTTTAGTAAGTCCGTAGTTATAAATAACTTCGCCATTTTCATCATATTCAACATCATCATCTTCTTCTTCCTTCATTATTTCAATGTAATAATCTCCTGTTTCAAGTTTTTTAATCAATGCTAATAAAAAATCTGAAAGAGAGTCTGCAAAAACAACTTTTCCAGATTGATCTTCACTAGAGTTAATAATTTGTCCTTTTTTACCTTTTTCATCAGGTTCTAAATCAATAAATAAACCTCCTCCAATACCATCAGCGGCAAAATCTATCCAGTTTTTACAAAGATGCATTGTTTTTACGTATTCTTTTGGTATTGAAAAAAAATACTCAGTACCTATACAATCTTCTTTGCGCCAAGCATAATGTCCCAATGGGTCAGGGAAGGCATATTCTATTGGAATTAGGTCAAATCCAACTATATCTTCACCACCATTATTGATTTTTAAAATCTCTACCAATTCTGAAAAAAAGGGATTTTCACTTATTTTATAATCTTTTTCCGCTCTATCAAGTTCTTCTTGTGATGCGGGTGGATTTAGTTCTGCATACAGAGGAGGTAGTTTTTCTTTCAGTAAAGCCGTATATCTTAGCCATAATTCTGTTATTGTTGCCATATATTTTTTGTTTTAGTTTCCACAAATATAGCTATTCAGTCCGTAAGATTTTTGAGGATTGCTAAAAAAATTACATATAAAACCAAAAAAGCATCAAAACTTTACGGTTTTGATGCTTTTTAGTTACTGTAATTATTTATTTTTGCATATTTTGCATATAAAGCATTTGTGCTAAAAGTCCGTTTGTATTATTAAAAAGTGGTATAGCCTCTTCCAAAGGGCAAATATAAGTTTGTATAAACTCATTTTCACCAAGTGCGCCTGTATTTTTGTTGTGAAAAGCATCTATTTCACTTTGAGGAAGTACCACATCACAACCAAAAAAATAACCTCCTTCATCAAGCAAACCAGGAGAAGAATAAAGCAGTTTGTCAGATAGCATAAACAACTGACTATCAGCTATTTCTAAACCTGTTTCTTCTTGTACTTCTTTGAGAGCCACTTTTCGTGGATTAGTTTCACTATCACACATACCAGCGGGGTGTTCAAACGACACTGCACCATTAGCAATACGCCTCTGTTTGACGAGTAAAAGGTGTTTTTTGCCTGTTTCTTTGGAGATAAGACAAGTTACAACAGTAACAAAATGCCCTCTAAGCATTGCTATTGGCAAAACTTTTTGCCCATCTGCGTCTTGTGCATCTATGTGTATGAGCGCAAAAAGCAGCTCTCCTTTTCCCTTATGAACAAGATGTAACGGCTTGATATTGTTGATTTTAAGACCATTTTCTAGCAACAATTTGTGCCATTCTTGGTATTTGTGTGCTTCTTCTAATGTTTGCATAATTGAATAGTTATAATTGTAAATTTCGTACTTCAAACTTCTGCGCAAACCAAATTTAGTGTTTTTATCAAATCATCAAAATTGATAGGTTTGGGAAGATATTCATTAAATCCCATTTGTAAAAACTCCTCCCTAGTGAAATTTTGGGCGTTTCCTGTGAGTGCAATAATAGGAATATTTGCTTTTTCATCTTCTAAGGCACGTATTTTAGTCGCACATTCAATACCATTCATTACAGGCATATTGAGGTCTAAAATAATGGCATTATACGTGTTTTCAACCAGCAAATCCAGAACACTTTGCCCATTTTTTGCTATTTCTATGTCGTATTTTTGAAATTTCAAGACATTTCTTACTAGATTTTGGATAGCAGAACTGTCTTCAGCAATAAGAATGCGTTTGTTCATAAGAATTTAATTAGTTTATGTGATAATAAAACCAAAATAGTAAATAATTACCTAATTATCAGTATTTTATATTCATTCGTAATTCGTAATTCGTAATTGTCTAAACAGTTATTTCTTCTTCTATTTCAAGTGCTATTTTAATATCTATTTCATCAAATTCTAGATACCAATCTACGTGAGGCGAGGTTTTGCTACAAGCCAAACATTGTGTATGTAAGTGTGTGTATTTGCACTTTGGGCATTCTCCGTGAGTGAGAAAAGTATTCCAAACATAGTTACAATGGCATTGCCAAAGGTCTTTTGGTGCTGGATGCCACTCACATTTTGGACAGCGGATTTTTTCAAAATTATCAAACATAATGAGTTATGAGTTGTGAATTTTCAGTTGTGAGTTAATACAAAAAACAAAAATGTACTTTTAGTTTTGTACTTTGTACCTCAAACTTCGTCCTTAAAAATATTATTCGTGTAAAATTCCTTTCAAACCAAGCAGTTTTATGTCACTCAAAAGCGTTTCTGACGTAGAAAAAGGTGGGAAAACAAATTTTTTATCATAAATCACGTCATTAACATAATAACTTATCCAATATTCGTTGAAAAGGTCAAAAACACTTGGGTCAATAGGCTCAATTATCTCTGTTTGATGCGGTTTTACGGCATCTATCATATGTCGTAAAGTTGAAGTTTTGCGGTCATCTCCTTCACCACCATAGCCACGAGAAGTAATAAGCACATTTCTAATCACAAACTCATTTGTATTGATGCAATAAACCGCCCATTCTGGTGCGTCAAGTTCAGTATCTTTTTTAGCAATAGCCAGTTTTACACCTTCTACTTTGGGGAATTCTATGTCTTTTTTCATTAAATTTAGTTATATTTCTTCCACAATAATAAAAAAAACTACTCAAAAATACAATTTTTTTCTTAATTTTAGGCACAAAAAATTACTTAAAGAAAAAATAGACCAACATTTAGAAACTATTAACCCTACCCATAATGCTATATCACCTTGGAAACAACTACTCTTTTATCTTCTCTTTCTAGGCAAATCATCATTACGCTGGCTTATTCTGATGTTTTTGATTATCCTTTGAGTTTAGATGAGATTTATTTAGCCATCAATTATCCTACTACAAAAGAAGAAATTAAGCAAGAACTAACACATCTTGTAAACAAAAAAAATATTTTTTTATTTGATAATCAGAAAGACAATAAAGCAGTTAGTTGGTTTTCCTTGCAGAATAATGAAGATATTTTTACCAAAAGAAAAATACGCAACGACAATGCAAAAATATTTTTAGAACGAGCTAAAAACATTTCATTAACTATTGGAAAACTGCCCTTTGTGCGTGGTGTGATGATTTCTGGCTCACTTTCCAAAAATTGCATAGATGATACAAGCGACATAGATTATTTTATTATTACTGCACCAGAAAAAGTGTGGATAGTTCATTCTTTACTTGTTTTTTACCGTAACTTTTTTCTCAAAAATAAGAAAGAGCTTTGTTGCAACTACACCATAGATACATTTTCGTTGCACATAAAACACCACACACAATATGTAGCTACAGAAATAGCTACCGTTTTACCAACTTTTGGACAAGAAATTTATCAAGATTTTATCCAAAATAATGATTGGATAAAGGATTTTTTTCCGCATTTTACATTAAAAGAAAATGAAAACAAAGCAACAGATTTAAAACTATCTTTTTGGGAGAATTTGCTAAAAAAATCTTTAGAAAAAATCCTTAATAATTACATAGGAAAGCAATTAAACCTATTTTTGATGCGGAGAATAGAGAAACGCTGGCGCAAATTTCATAAAGATAATACGCTTTTTACAGAAGAAATAATAAGCCTTACACCCAATATTGCCAAAGGACACGGAATTAGGTATCACGAAAATATAATGAAGGCTTTTGAAGAAAAAATTACCCAATTTGAAGAAAAAATCAAATCAAATTAAAAATAAACTTCACGAAAGTTTACCACTATTCGTGAAGTTAGTACATCTAAGAAATAAAAAATTAATAGCTTAATAATCAAAGTTTTACATTCGTACTTCGTACCTCTCAACTCGTACCTATTTCTAAGGAATATAAGAAACCTCTACTCTAAAGCGTGTATCTCTGCCTCCAAGTGCTTCATAAGCATTTTTTGAAAGTTTGATAATGGTTTTTTCTGTGGCTACAGAAGCAGGAAGTTTGCCAATAATACGCACAAAAACAGTTTCTCCATTCATTTGATTTTTGACAGAAACGATAGTTCCTACCGCCACATCTTTGTGCAATCCGCAATAACTTGCTGTGTTGTCATCAGAGATAAGTTCAGCAATACCTTGCTCAACTACTGGTTTGTAGTCGCTTGTTGCCAAAGGATTTTTCTTTTCTGTTGGGGTTTCTATTTTACCAACTACTTTTTCTGTATTTTCAGCAGATTTTTTATAGCCTGTTGGATATATTTCAAGTTTCTGACCTATGATAAGTTTGCTATCCTTTGTCAAATTGTTCCATTCCTGAAATTCCGTTAATTTTACATTGTATTTTTTAGCAATTCCGTAAGGATATTCATCTTCTTTTACTTCGTGAATGATTTTTTTGGAAGATGTAAGGGTATTATTTTCTGTTTTCTTAGCAGAAGTATTTTTGCCACTAGAAACAATCAAAACCTGCCCTACACGCAACACGTCATCATCAGCAAGATTATTCCACTTACGAATTTCTTTCATTGTTACACCATATTTCTTAGCAATACCATAAAGCCCTTCACCAGTTGCTACTGTATGTTTTTTGGGGTCATCAAGGTTGGCGTTAGTAGTTTGTGCAGAAGTATAAACGCTCATTTTGTCAAAATCTTTGTAAGGAACTCTCAAAACTTGGTCAATTTTGAGTTCTTTCATTTCAGGATTTTCTGCTGTAATTTCTTCTGACGTAGTTTTATAGCGTTTTGCAATACCATAAATAGTTTCTTTTGGCTCTACTTTATGAATTATCCACGCTTTTTTGCCATCTTTTGCCACTTCCACACGCAAAGAATCTGCAGGAATAGCATACGCAAAAGATGCAAATCCAACAGAAAATAGAAGATTAAGGACTATTTTTTTCATACAAATTGTTTAAAATAGGTTTAACACATTGCAATTATGATTTTTTAACTCTCAAAACGAATTACACAAAACAAAGTGCGAATATTGCTAATTTATTCGTAAATTACAAAAAAAAGTTACATTTGTACGAAAATAATTATCAATTAAGAATTTTTAATTACAAATTATATAAAATTCACGTAAAGAACGACAATAACAAACCTAATTCTAATAATCTCAATGAAAAAAAATCTTTTATTCATCTTTGCTTTTTTCTTTTCTTTTATGGGATTTTCACAAAATAATCCTATAAAAATAGCTACCAATAACATCAAAAAAATCACCAAAATAGACATCAAAGAAGCTATTACAGAAAGCACGGCTAGGCGTGTTGGTCGTAGTTTAGATGCCGCCAAAGCTGCAAAAAGCGACCTTATTATTATTGAAATGGATACTTATGGGGGTGGTTTGTATGATGCTGATGCAATTCGTAAAAGAATACTTAGTTTTGAAAAGCCTGTATGGGTTTTTATCAATAAAAGTGCGCTTTCTGGTGGTGCTTTTATTGCTATTGCTTGTGATAGTATTTATATGTCTGGTGGTGCAAGTATTGGCGCAGCGACTGTTGTCAATGGTGACGGCACGTATGCACCAGAAAAATATCAGTCAGGAATGCGTGGAGAAATGCGTGCTACAGCAGAAAAACGTGGTAGAAACCCACAAATTGCGGAAGCAATGGTAGATCAAACTTTGGAACTTGACTCTATCAAAGAGCCAGGAAAAGTGCTTACACTTACTACACGTGAGGCAATTAAGTTTAAATACTGTGAAGCAGAATTAAATAGCATTGATGAAATCTTGAAAAAGTACAAAATTACAGGCTATAAGATTACTACAAATGAAGATAGCTTTTTGGATAAAATAGTAGATTTTTTCCTAAATCCTGCTGTTAGTGGCGTACTTTTGATGATAATTATGGCTGGTTTGTATATGGAAATGCAAAGTCCTGGCATTGGTTTGCCACTTTTTGCATCTCTTACGGCACTTGTTTTGTATTTTGTACCTTATTATTTGGTTGGTTTGGCGCAAAATTGGGAATTATTATTGTTTTTAATAGGAATAATTTTGCTTGCAGTGGAGATTTTTGTTATTCCTGGTTTTGGTGTGGTGGGCGTAGCTGGTTTGGTACTTAGCTTTGGCTCACTTGGATTGATGATGCTTAATAATGATGGTTTAGATTTTTCTGGTGTGGCTGGCAAAAATATTGTTACTTCTTTTTCTATAAGTGTGGCTGGTATGCTTGCAAGCGTTGTTTTGGGTATAATGATGATGCCTCGTCTGCTTAATAGCAAGGCTTTTAGAGATATTTCTTTGGAAAAAACAATGGATAGTAAAAGTGGCTACAGCGTGAATATGAGCGAACAAATGACAGGAAAAACAGGAACAGCTTATACAGTTTTGCGCCCCAGCGGAAAAATAATGATTGATAATGTGCTTTTTGATGCAAGCAGTTTGGGAGATTTTATTGAGAAAGATAGCAAAATTGTCGTTATTTCGCAAGAAACAAACACTTTGAAAGTTAAAATTCAAGATTAAAAAACCAAATACTGTTTTGAGCATTTTTTTAAGACGCCACTAAATATTTTGTGTGTAGTTTGTTGTCAGAAGGAAACTTCTGACAACACAAGAAAATTACCAAAAAGGTTTGGTTTTATCATAGATTTTTGCTCCTAAGACACTACGACTAGAGAGTTCTTATAAAATTAAAGAATATACCTCATATTCACAGCATTTTTTATATACTTTTTTATCCAATTTATAAAATATCATTAGTATTTCATTCTTAGGTTTACTAACAGAATCTCCCACCTGAATAACATTTTCTTTAAAAAAGGTATTAGTAGCCAATCTATACTCTAATATTTGGGGGTTTTTATTTTTATTTTTAATATTGATAGTGTATCCACCTTTTCCTGTTGCTTCTAAAGATGATATGTAACCATAAATATCTTTGGTTACAAAGTCTATTTTTTTTGCTGTACGTTTATTTTCATTAATAGGTGATACAATGCATATCTGTATCATTACAA
>JAYVHJ010000433.1:0-1805 GCA_043771315.1 Raineyaceae bacterium | reverse complement strand
AAAACACGCATAGCCACCGTATAACCACGCATTTTGCCTTTTGAAATCTCCACATATCCATTTTTACGGCTCACACGTGCAGGAGTATTCAAAACTTTTCCATTATCTCTGTTTTTCAGCGTTTCAGCCACAAAAATAGGGTGATTTTTTTGCTTATCCGTATAGATACCGTCTTTGAGTGTGTTAAGGTTTTTTACTACGTCCAGAGCGTGGGCTAAAAAGCTACAAACTTGCATACTTGCCACAAAATTGACAGGTTTTAGGGCTTTTTTTGTGATAAAATCCACATTTACGCTAGGTGTTAGGGTAAGTTGGGTGATGACTTCTACACACAATTTTTTTGGAGAAAGTGGCAAAGGAATAGAAATACTTGCTTTTCCTTTGTTTATGGCATCTCTGCGGTCAAAATATACAGTTTCTTTGTCGTTAGTATCATAACCACGCACACGCACATATCCTTTTTGTTCTGCCAAAAATGACAAAACAAGCTCCACAGAGGCATCATTAGTATCAACAAAATACGTTTTTTTCATTTTATTAAAGTTTAATTTAATTATACTAAATTTTAATTTAATTATATTAAAATTAAATTTAATCCTCTTTTAGCATTTTCATTACTAAAAACACCACCAAAATAAGCACCACAAGTCCGCCTACTATCCATACGGCAGTTGGAACAGGTTTTTTTGCAGTTGCAGCCGTATTTGTTGTATTTGATGCAGTTGTATTTGTACTACTATCAGCAGGCAAATTATCCACATTTACCTTTGTATTGGCATTTAGTGGCTTTTTCCCAAATAAACCTTTGGCACGGTCTAAAATGCTCAAAAACTGATTAGGGTCTTTTGCAGCATCTTTCCATTTGGTATCATAAAGTTTTGGATTAGTCATTGACAAATTTACATCTGGTTTTTGACTTACTGCAGGCGTTACAGGTGTGATAGGCTCTAAACCTAAAATAGTCAATAGTTCTGCTTCACTATTTATAATAATAGGTAAATTGAGCTTTTTCAGCCCTGTTTCTGTTGCATCTCCAAAATAACCATAAGGCGTTTTTCCCATTACAAGCACCAAT
The DNA here is from genome assembly GCA_043771315.1 of Raineyaceae bacterium. Classification (GTDB taxonomy): domain Bacteria; phylum Bacteroidota; class Bacteroidia; order Cytophagales; family Thermonemataceae; genus JANYGM01. Next base: position 730 of record JAYVHJ010000433.1, on the reverse strand, counting down.
TTAGAAACTAAAAACCTTTGCAAAGCCTCTACGTGGTCGCCACGTGTCCCTTTTGCCATAGGAAATTTCCCCGTGTAATCCTCAAAATTATTGTGTTCTGTGCATTTTTCACCTGTGTAGGAATTGCAACCACAAAAATTAGAAAAACCTTTTTCTAATTTTTCCTCAACATTTTTGTTCATCATAAATTTAATTTATTTAGATTTTTATTTTTTCACCAAAAAAAACACAACGGCAATTATTAGCAATAATGCTATTCCGCTACCAATAAGCAACATTTTTGAGGGTTTGCCTGTGGTTGTGGGTGCAGCTGTGGTTGTGGGCGTACTTGCACCTGTTGCGTTTGCTACTGGTGCGCCTTGCGCTGGTGTTACTGGTGCAGTTGCTTCATCTGCCAGTTTTGCGGTAAGTCCTACTTGCACGTTTTTTGCCTGATTATCAAGGCTTTTAGCGTCTGCATTTAATTCTTTTCCTTTTGTGCGTGCCTCACGTCTGCGCATACGCAATTCACGTTTTTGTAGTCGTTCTTTTTTGCTACGAAAAAAATTATCAAAATTATTCTCGTTTTCTGAAATTACAGTTTTCATTTGCGTTATTTTTTAGGCTGTTTGTTGTCTAGTGAAGAAAAATATCACCCCTGCAATGGCTAAAAGTGCCACAAGAGCAATAGCAATCATTAGCATTTTTTTCTTTTTAGCGGCTTTTTCTTTGTCGCTTTTTGGTGTTGTTG
>JAYVHJ010000432.1:0-2264 GCA_043771315.1 Raineyaceae bacterium | reverse complement strand
CAGTTTGGTTTTGGCTTGCCTGTGCAGGTGCATACACGCACAAACAAGCTGAGTAGCCAACCAGCACAAGTGTATGTGAGCAGGTTACTTAGAGTGCGTTCTTTTGAGCTAAAAGACCATTTGGGTAATGTGCGTGTAATGGTAGAAGACCAGAAAGACGAAAATGCAGTTGCACAAGTACAGAGCTACTATAATTACTACGCTTTTGGTATGGAAATGCCAAATAGAACCTTTGATGGCGAAATGGCGTATAGGTATGGCTTCAATGGGCAAGAGAAAGGCTTAGAAATAACCAAAGGACACACTACCGCTAAATTTTGGGAGTACGACTCTAGAACTGGTAGAAGATGGAATAGAGATCCAAAACCTGTGGTTAGTGAAAGTGAGTATTCAACAAATAAAAATAATCCTATTCAATATTATGACCCAAACGGAGATTGTCCACCAGGAGTTGATTGTGGTGTAAAAGCTACTGCGAGTCTCACACTTGCAACCAAAAAACAGTCAAGAATAAACTTTGCAATAGGTTTAGGAGTATCTAAAACTAATGGTAATTTTATGGGTGCCGCTAATCTTTCAGTAAACTTATATAGTGGCGGTCCTGGTACTAATCAAGCATCTACTGGAAAAAGCTCTCTTGGTGGTGCTGTTACACTTGGACTTTCTGGTACATTTGGTAGCGGTAGTGGCGTGCAAACAGACGTGAACATATTTAATAGTAGTACAATTTCAGTTATAAAAAATAATTTTGAAAATTCAACCACGTTAGGCACTAATCTCACATATAATAATGCTACTGGATTTAATAGAGCTTGGGCTGTTGCTGGAAAACGTGGAGGTTTTACTGTAACTCTTAATGAAGATATTTCACTTTTAAAGAATGGTGGACCATTAGCCAGCGGATTAGATGAAGGAGAAACTGGAGGAGGATTTGTAGGCTTTACTTTTGATAATGGTATGTCTATCTTTGCAGGTACTGAGATATTTACTGGAAGACCTACTGAGTATCCTAAACGAAAAGACCATTACGGGTATGTTAGACAGCATTTGAGTGATCAACAGTTAAATACTGGCAGGTCATTTTTAAAAATAGAAAATGCACCTGGTATAGGTGATATCAGATTTGATTATTCAGGTAAAAGTCAAATGTGGTCTCAAAATGTTATACATAATTTATTAGGTTATTTTCTTTTTGATTCAACAGCAGAAAATTCACTTCAAATAACTTGGGGACCTAAATTATTAACAAAATAATCATATGAAAAATAGTATAATCTTTTTAATAAGTCTTATTTTATCTCTCCATAATTGTTTTGCACAGAGAGAGTTTCCTAATTACGATATTAAAAAAGAAATGCCTAGAAAAGAAATAAAGTATAAACTGGCTAAACAAGCATTCAATCTTAGTGATACCACTTTAATTAGCTCAAAAGTGGCGTATGTTTCGTCAGAATACTTATGCGGTTTTAAGTGCGACTCTTTATATACAATAATGCGTTTCTTTGCTGATGGCAGAGTATTTATAAGTTCTACTTATTTGAGTTATCCTAAGGTTGGAGAGTTTAATGACCTAAGCTATGGAAGGTATGGAAGATATATGGTAAAAGATAACAAAATTACAGTTGAATTTTATCAAAATAAACAATATGGTGTAATGTTTATGTTTGCAGAAATTATATCTACTGGTATTCAATTTTACGCAACTTCTTATAAAATGAATGCCCTGATTAAGAGAAAATCAAAACAAGGCGGATATTATCAGAGAGTTATTTTCCCTTAGCTTGTTCTGTGGTGTGAGGTTTTTTGTGCCTTAGTTGGTATGCCATTTCTGCCGTTGAATTCTATGACAAAACCAAATCTTTTTTTGTATCTTTGCAAAAAGAAGCATTTACGCAACTCCAAAGAATGGCAAAACGAAAGGCAAAACCCACCAAAGAAAGCAACGAATACGACAACGTATTCAAAGAAAAGTTTAACAAAAACTCTCTCCAAGTCATCAGAGAGCTTTTAGATGAGAAATTTACCAATGGAGGTGCAAACCAAAGAAGATACCAAGATGATACAAAGAATGTACTTGTATAGTGCTTTTCTGTACAAGGAGTACGTAATGCCCGTAAAGCAGGTGGTTTTGTATTTGGGTGAGAACAAAACGCCTAATAATGCTGATTTAGGCTATTTTGATTATAAGTACAAAGTTATTTATATCAAAGAAATACCTTATGAAAGTTTTTTGAATGATAGTGAAAACCTTGTTTTTGCTATTT
>JAYVHJ010000431.1:0-21946 GCA_043771315.1 Raineyaceae bacterium | reverse complement strand
GGTGCGAGGGTTTTTTGAGGAAATCCGTAAGAAAGCAGACAAATTGGAGCTAATGGTAAGTGATGAGGCTTGGCCTCTCATCAAATACAGAGAACTGTTGATGGTGAGGTAAGAAAATAATCCATTATAAAGTTATTTGGTGTAATTTTTTGAATTTCAAAGGTTTACACCAAATAATATTTATGGTAAAGAGCTTCAACCAGTAGTTATAATAGAAAACAGGAAGATTTTGAAAAAAATAGAAATTTATAAAAATACATAGTAGAGAGCTTTTACAGCAACTAATTTTTCAGATATGTCAAAAAAAGTTAAAAAAAATCTTCAAAATATTTTTTTATTAGGAATTTATTTGTACTTTTGTATTCCAAATAAAGGAAAGTAATATACGGGAATGGTGCAATGGTAGCATGCGGGTCTCCAACACCCTTGATCAGGGTTCAAATCCTTGTTCCCGTGCAAAGAAAAAAGAGAGAAAGTAAAAATCAAAAGACCTTAAAAGCAATTTTAAGGTCTTTTGACTGAAATAAGGATTAAAAGTTAAGAAGAATTAAAAGAAATTAAAACTAATAAAGAAATGAATAATTTTATCACGTTTTTAAGAGAATCTTATTACGAAATTAGCCAAAAAGTAACTTGGCCTACCTACAAATCTTTGCAAAAAAATGCAACAGTTGTGCTTATTGCTTCTCTCATATTTGCAGTAGTGATTGCTGGCGTAGATTTTATTTTTGAAGCTGGACTAAATAGCTATTACGGACTTTTTAAATAAAAAATATTCAATTACGAATTAACCGTTACGAATTACGTTTGAGTAAGTTATTACATTAGCTTATTTTCTGAATATTTTGTATTCATTCATAATTCATAATTTAAAATTCACAATTTAAAATAAATATGAGCGACGTTAATTGGTATGTGTTGCGAGCAGTCGCAGGACAAGAAAAAAAAGTAAAAGAATACCTTGAAGCAGACATTGCACGCCAAGGATTACAAGAATTTGTACCTCAAATTCTTATTCCTACAGAAACGGTGCAAGAAATGCGCAATGGAAAGAAAATAAAAAGAGAAAAAACTTTTTTTCCTGGTTATATTCTTATCTCTGCTGACCTTTCTCACGGTGAGGCTTTGCACACTATCAAAAGCATTCCTGGTGTGATTGGTTTCTTAGAAGGAACAGCGAGAGATGGAGAAGAAGTGAAAAAAGGCAAACAAAACTATGTTACACAGCCTATTCCGCTAAGACAATCAGAAGTAAATAGAATTTTGGGCGTAGTTGATGCACAAGCAGAACAACTTGACAAAATTGAAACTTCTTTCATAGTAGGAGAATTTGTAAAAGTAATAGATGGTGCTTTTGCAGGCTTTGACGGCGTTATTGAGCAGATTTTTGAAGATAGAAAAAAACTCAACGTAACTGTAAAAGTTTTTGACAGAAATACACCACTAGAACTTGGCTATATGCAAGTTGAAAAGCAAGAGTAAGTTTTAAAAGATTTTATATATAAAAGCGGCTAAAAATACCTAGTATTTTTAGCCGCTTTTTTGGTTATATTGCATTTGCTTATCAAGCAAAATATATGTAATTTTGTAGCATATAGCATTTTTTTCATTATTTTTCAGCTTTTTTTGAAGTAAATAGTTGTTTTTCAAAGATTTTTTAAGTTTAAGTATTGTTAGTGAATTTAAAACTATAAATAAAAAACCAAAATGAAATTAAGCCTAATTCCGCTAAGTGTGCTACTATTTATATGTATGTGTGCGTGCCAACAGCAACCTAAAAATAATAGTTTTTATGGCTCTTCATCTGCTGAAAAGTTTGCAGAACTAAATGAGATGCTTACACAAAGTTTACAAGATAATGACTTAAATAGTGACTGTACCATAGTAGATGTTACAAAGAAAATTAAGCGCAAAGCTAATAACAGAGATGGACTTGAGGCTATTGGAAAATTAGAGCAAATGAGGGCAGAAAGGAAAATTCTTATCACGAGCTTAGAAGAGATAAAAGGAAAAATCAGGAAAGATGTTGCTGGATTTGACCCAAGAACAGGACTTCTTATTAACCCAATGGAGGAAATAAAACTAGAAAGTCTTATGATTGGTGTGTCAAAAGAAGGGCTAGGTTGGAAGCTAGAACAAAATTTGAAAAACTTTACACAAAGAATAGCCGAAATAAGTGGTGTAGGTAAAAACAGTTTACCATTTTTAGTATCCGAGAATATAAGTCTATTATGTCAGAATGACCATATTCTACGAAATAAACATTTTGTGGAAGCACTTTTCAGTCAGACACCTGCAGTAGCTGCTCTTGTAATCATCACACACAAACAAAATGAAATACTTCGTACAGAGAGCATAGCTATACAAAAGATAGCTAATGATATTTTGCATAAATAACAATAAAAAATAAAAACCAAAATGAGCCTTATATTGATATTTTTGCCTTATTTTATTTTGGTTTATCAAAAAATCAGTATACCAATACGTTTGCTATTTATCTCATTATTTGAGATTTTTAGCCTTGTTATGTTCATAACAGTAACCACCCTATTTAAACTAGATACGTTATCAAAGGAGATTTTTTTCTATGCTCTAGCAGTTCCCATGAGTATTTTTATAAATGTTTTTATTATTCTAGCCATTTGGATAGTTAGAAAAATAAGGTTTAATAAAAACTGATTACTATCAAATATTATAGCATATTTCATTTTTATACAAAATTTAACTATTTTTACTAAAAGTACCACTTCTACCAACTATTTTAGTGAAAATATTGTCGCAAAATCATCAAAAAACTAAGAAAATCTTAAAAAAAACTCTCAAAAATACTACTTTGAGGGCTTTTTTTTCTTTTTTCTTTTTGATGTTTTTTTTGATGTTTTTGCTTATCTCCTCTCCTATTCACGCACAAGAACGCTACAAATGGCTCAAAACTACACCTAATCCACAAAAATTAGATACGGTTTCTGTAAGCCCGCAAAGTATTAAAATTATTTCTCCAAATAATAGTTTAAATAATGCCATTCGTCTGAAATACAATATCTTAGATAATTCTGTTTTTTTTGTTATTGATAATAATTCTACTAATATTTTGCCTGATAGTTTGCTCGTTGCGTACCGTTTGCTTGCTTTTGATTTCTCCAAAACAGCACAAAAACGCTCTTCTGAAAAAACAGACTCTTTGGGCATTTTTAGAGATATTTATGTGCCTCCTGTAGCTATAAAAGACTTTCGTGAGGAAATTTTCAGCACAGAAAATCTCCAAAAAACGGGTACGCTTTCTCGTGGCATTTCTGTTGGAAACCAACAAGGTGCAGTTGTAAATTCTGCTCTAAATCTACAATTAGAAGGCAAAATTGCTGAAAATCTTACCATAAAAGCCGTTATCTCTGACCAAAATATTCCCTTCCAGCCAGAAGGAAATACAGGACAAATCCAAAGTTTTGATAGAATTTTTGTGCAACTTCAAACCAAAAAATCAACCTTCACTATTGGAGATATTGTAATGAAAAACGCTGATAAAAGTGAGTTTTTGAGGTTTTATAAGAACGTACAAGGCATTCAGGCAGAAATAAAATATAATATCAAAGATACAACTTTAAGCAAACTTTTTGGTACAAAAACTGGCTTTTTGGGTGATAGCAAAGCTATTACGACTTTTGGCGTGGCACTTGCTAAGGGGAAATTTGCAAGTACAAACCTTCCTGCGTTGGAAGGCGTGCAAGGTCCGTATAGGTTACGTGGTGCGCTAAATGAGCGTTTTATTATTGTTTTGGCAGCTTCAGAAAAAATTTATGTTGATGGAAAACTTCTTAAACGTGGCTTTAATGAAGATTATGTTATTGATTATAACCAAGCTGAAATTACGTTTACTCCCAACGTCATTATCACACAATTTACACGCATAAGAGTTGATTTTGAGTATTCTGAACGTAATTACTCACGTACAAACCTACAATTTGCACACTCACAAGAATGGAAAAAATTTGATGTAATGTTTAATTTTTATTCAGAAAGCGACAACCCACGTAATCCACTTATTTTTCAGCTGGATAATGCCACTAAAACACGCCTAAGCGAAATTGGAGATAATCTTACCCTTGCAACCCTCAATGGTGCAGAAGAAACGCCTTTTTCTAGTAATATTGTTTTATATCAAAAACGAGATATTGAAGTTTTAGGAATTATTTATCCTGATGTTTTAGTGAATGAAAATGAGCCAAATAAGCCTTATTTTAGGGTTTCTTTCTCTGATGTAGGTACAAAAAAAGGAAATTATATTCTCAAAAATACAACCGCTAATGGGCGTGTGTATGAATGGATTGCGCCTGTGGCAAATGTACCACAGGGCAATTTTGAGCCATTTATTCCTATTCCTCTTCCTCAAAAAAAGCAAATGTTCACTTTTGGCACAAGCTATAATTTGTCGGAAACTGCCAAAATCTATACGGAAATAGCCTTTTCTCAAAGAGATATAAACCGTTATTCCCCTATTGACGACACAGATAACAATGGTTTTGCAGGCAAAATTGGTTATAAAAATATGGGTGCATTGTCTAAAATTGAGGGTTATAAATGGTTTTCTGATGTAAGTTTTGAGTATAATGATGCGTTTTTTTTGCCTATTGACCGCTACCGCAACATAGAATTTAATAGAGATTGGAGTTTGGATTTGGACACGCTTACCCGCCCTGTCCAAAATGCGGATAATATTGTACAAACAAGCATTTCTTTGCAAAAAGATGCTCAAAACTATCTAAAAGCAGGTTTAAATTATAGAAATAGAGGAGAACAAACAAACGGTTTTCAGCAAACCTTTAATATTAGTCAGAAAATAAGTGCTTTTGTGGTCAAATTTGATGCTTTTAGCCTGCGAAATAACCAAATAAGTAATCAACTAAACCAAACGCAAACCGCCAAATGGGAACGCCAAAGCCTAGATATTAGCCATACGCCTAATTTTGGGCGTTTTAAGCAAAAAATTATTAAACCCTTAGTTATTGGATATATTTTTAGTAGAGATGAAAACACCATCACAACGGATAAAACAGACTTTGTGCAGTTTTCTGCTATGAATTTCGTAGAAAATAAAATTTATTTTAAGAATATTGATAGTACAAAGTTTAATTTTCTGTTTGATATTGCCAAAAGAGATGACAAAACCCCTATTTTGGGGAAAATGACAGATAAAACAGAAGCCTACACCGCCAACGGAAAATTCCAAAAAAACTGGAAAAATCATCTTGTAAATGCTACTGCAACGTATAGAGAAGTGAAAAGTTTTTTGCCACTTGTGCCTTCTCTGACTAACCTAACATCACGTTTAGACCTTAATAATGCACTTTTCAACAAACTTATCCGTTCTGAACTAACGCTACAAACTGCTTCTGGGCGTGAGGCTAGGCGAGAGTTTTCGTATTTGCAAGTACCAACAGGACAAGGTACGCACACTTGGCGAGATGACAACAACGACAAAAAACAAGATTTAAACGAATTTTATCTTGCCATAAATCCTGATGAGAAAAATTATATTAAGATTTTCACGCCCACAGATGCCTATTCTCTTGTTTTTACTAATATTTTTAATTACCGTTTGAATTTTGCCACGCCTGCAAAATGGAAAAATAACAAAGGAATAAAGCAGTTTTTTTCCAAAGTTTCTGGGCTTTTTGTCGTCAATACCAATAGAAGACAAACAGATGCGGAATGGTTGGCACGCATTGTACCATTTTTGGGAAATGATGCTGCTTTGCTTGCTAGGCAAGATGTTTGGCGTGGAACGCTGTTTTTCAACCGTTCTAGTCCTAAGTTTGGAGCTGATATAGCTTTTTTGCAGTCAAATCAGCGTCAGTTGCTTACTAATGGCTTTGAGGCACGACAAAATACTGAATATCAACTCAATACAAGAAAAAACTTATCTACTGAATTTAATTTGCAAATTGCTACAAAGTTTAATCAACTAAAAAATAGGTCTGATTTCTTGCTAAACCGCAATTATGCGTTTTCTGGGTATCAAATTTCTCCTACTTTGGCGTATCAACCTAATAATGATTTTCGTCTGACTGCTTCTTACACGTTTGCAAGCAAGTTTGCAGATGTGCCTGCAAACATTACACCTACGCCCATACAAGAGAGTGCAAAAATCAACCAAATGATGTTAGAAATGCGTTGGAATAAGCTATCTAGCCGTAATTTGACTGCATTTGTCAAATATATTGCTATTGATTTTGTGGGTGAAGTAAACTCTCCTATTGGTTATGAGATGTTGGAGGCTTTGCAAAATGGCAAAAACTATGTTTGGAACGTGAATTTTCAACAAAAACTAGCCAACGGTCTTCAAATCAATATTTCTTATGACGGCAGAAAATCCCCAGAACGCCCTGTGGTGCATTTGGGACGTGTGCAAATAGCAGTTTTATTTTAGAGATATTAAGCCAATATTTAATATTTATTTATTGCATTTTTGCATTTTATTTTTTTATACTGATTATTTATTGTAATTTTGCCTTAGTATTTTAATTTATTAACTAAAAAACAATAAAATGAAAAAAATAGCGTTAAATTGTGTACTGATTATGTTTGCAGTTATTGGGCTATCTTCTTGCAAACTTTTTAGTGAGCCAGAAAGCCGTTATCATTATTATTCTTTTAATGATACAGATAAAAAATGGCTGTTAAAAGGTTTTAAAAAAGATGACATAGTTACTTACGTGAATGATAAAAAAGAGAAAGCAGTATTTCAAGTAAAGCTAGCTGAAATTGGATTGAAACAGGAATATACTGTGGGAATGGGCTTTTTTACAACTTACGCAGCTAAATATTTTGAGTATGACTGCCAATATGTAAGGCTTTCCTGCATTTCTACGCCTTATCTTGGGGAAATAAATATTACTATACGCAAGTTTCCAATAGATGCCTCTCCTTATGAAGTACCAGAGAGTCGCCCTAAAAATAAGCTACCAGAACAATTAACAGTTCAAATAAATGTTCCTAAATGGAATTATGTTAGTAATACGGGTTATCCTACACTAAGTGACGCATTCATAAAAGATAACATTTGCTGTGCAACGCCTATGGTTATAAACAATAAAATTTATAATCAAGTTTTTACAATTCTTTCAGGAAATAATCAGCCTTACACTCCTTGCACTACTGGTTGTTTGACTTATGATGTCAATAAAATGCTTTATGACAAAGAAAAAGGCGTTGTTGGTTGGGAGAATATAACAGGAGAAAAGTGGATGATAGAATAATTTGTTACTCAAAATAAGTAATGCACTCTGTTTAGAAATATGTTTTATTATTAACTTCTATTATTCAAAAATTAGTCAAAGTTATTTGTAAACAAACAACTTTGACTAATTTTCTTTCACACATCAAAGATTATCTGTCATACCAAGTACGTTTTCTATCCAATTTCAAATCTCTTAGTAATGTTGATTTAACATTGATAGTGAAGTTATAAGAACGGTATGGTCCAAATGGTATCCAATCAAAACGCATTTCCCAGCAATGCAAATCTCTAGCTAAGTTTATTTGGGTTGCTGTTATACTTTTTCCTACAAAATCATAACTAGTATTAAAACCCGTTCTCCATTTTGGGGTAAGGGCAACATCTCCCATAAAAGATAAAGTTTGTACAAACTTATTATCTGAAAAACGAGTATAAGAAAGGCTATAATTGATGGATAAGTTCCAAGGAATATCAAAATCAATATAAACATCATTATTGGCTTCCACACTACGCCCAACAGTGGCATTAGGCGCAAGTGGATTGGAAAGCGGATTATTTAAGGCATTATTAAGAAGATTGTTTCCTGTGTTTGGTTTAGGTTTTCCTTTCAAAACATCAGGATTGAGGCTTGTATTTACTGCAATGCTATAATTAGTGATAGTACCTATTCCTTGCCCAATTTTCCAAGCATAATCAAAGGTACGCAAAGGTTGCATAATTGTTTTATCACCTTGCTTAATGAGTGTGTCTTTGTAGCCATAAGGGTCAAGTGAACTACTAAAACTCAAATCAAATAGTCCCGCAATACGAGTACGTGCTGTGATTCCTATGGCTGAAAGTGGTCTTTGCCCCTTTTTTATATCTGCAAGAAGATTATAACTTCCAGAAAAGGATAATTCATCTAAAAGCATCAATTTTCTTGATTTTGCACCAGCAGAATCTATCTTAGGACGCAATTTTGCCTCAAAAGTATTGCGCATAGAGAAACTGATAGAGCCGTTTTCTCCTCCTGCAGGCGTGTTCGCATACAAAGGTAATTTTACTTCTGTCAAAGTTCCGTTAGCATTCTGTGTGAAAATACCAAAATTTTTGGCATAAAAACCGTATTTATCCTTAGAAAAATCAGGTGCATAACTTAAACTTACGTTTGGTTGTATTACATGTCTAATCACTTGTAATTTGCCTGCTTTTATTCTATAAAAACCATAAACATTGGTTGCTAAACTCACACCAAAATTATAATTATAGGTAGAGCCAATGGTACGCATAGTATCTACCCTATAATTTCGTCCTCCTAAATACGTATATTGATATTTTTGTGTGTTGATGACTTGATTAAAATTGAAACTAGCAGAGCCATTGAAATAACGAAGTACTTTAAACGGTGCAGAAACAGGGATTGCGTGTGTAAAAGTAACATTAGAGTTCTTAAGAAATGCAGGCAAATTTTCAAAATTAAACTTATAAATACTGTCTTTGCGGGTATTTACCAAAGTAAGTCCGCCTGCGCTACCACTTGTGCCAGAAACCCTATTTGTAACCTCCAATCTGCTTCCTAAGGTATAAGAAAAGCCTATTTGGTCTAGGAATGTTGATTTTGTAAGATTTTTAAATGGTGTTAGTCTATTAACAGAGAAATTAAAATCAGGCAAAGTGATATTCACAACATTGGTGCTATTCTCTTGGTTATGCCTTCCACTCAAAGAAAGATTAAAGGGAGTCCCTTTAAAGGTTTTTGAGTACGAAACAGTTGATTGTTGTGTGTTTACAAGCTGATTTTGTAGCCCAAAAGTACGCAAACTACTAAATTTTGAACTAGAAACATTGACGCTTGCAGAAAAACGACCTGTCCCACGTGCCACAGGAGCGTGCGACCACGACACACTAAATAATGTTTGCTTTTCACGTTCTACAAGTGTGGGTACTTCTGTAAAAATCTTGCTATAATTTAGTGCAAAATTACCACCATAACTATATCTCTTTGTATATCTACTAGAAAGTTGTGCGCCCCAATTGCCATAAGAATACAAATCAATGGTTGAAGTTAAATCAATATATTCATTGATAGCCCAGTAATAACCACCACCACGTAAATAAAAACCACTTCCCTGTGCCTCTCCATAAGTTGGCACAATCACGCCAGAAGTTTTTTGTTTTGGTTTAGGAAAAGCACCAAAAATAAAGCCCAATGGTGTAGGAATGCCCATTATTTCCAAATTAAAAGGACCTGCTACCACGTTTTGGTTTTTGGTCAGTTTTATTTTCTTTGCCCTGATGCCAAAATGTGGGTGAACTAAATCACAAGTTGTATAAAAGCCATTACTTAGGTGCATTGTGCCATCAGCTTGCTTTTTCACACGTTCCCCAGTAATAAAACCTTCTCCTTGTTTGGTAACTGTTCCATAAATAATAGCTCGTTGCGTATCCAAATTGTAGGTAATTGTGTCAGATTCTATCTTTTCTGCGCCATCAACAATGACAGGTTTTCCTATCACTTTGCCTGTGGAGTCTTTTCTTCCTGTAGCTTTGACAATTTTGCTACCCCAATTCAGTCTAATAATATCAGAATTAAGCTTTGTGTCGCCATATTTCACTTCTGCATTACCATATAATATGCCTGCTTTCTCTGGAATAACAGAAACTATAGAATCTTTTGCCTTAAAAAAAATTGTAGTCTTGATGCCATCTTTGGCTTGCTTTTTGGGTAATGTATCTTTACGAGAAGATTTGAGCGTATCAATTCCTACCTGCAAAGGTTTGTCTTGTGCGTACAAAGAATTTATGTTAATAAAAATCAACAAGAAAAACAATAATCCGTATATTTTTTTTAATTTTGCCAATGGAAATGAAAGAGATAGATAATTTTGAATTGTGAATTGTAAATTATAAATAAATACAAAATATTCATAATCAGTTGATTATATATTATTTTAGCATTATCAAAACATAAACTAATTAGTAAAACTATTTATTATATAAGAAAAGAGTACAAATTTCTACCTAAATCATATAAAAAACTAATATGAAAACTTTTAAACTAAATGTTTTTTTGCTCACAATAATTGTGCTATTTTGTTCTGTAAGCACAAAGATATTACAAAAAAATCAAAATCTAGCAAAAAATACGCCACAAAAGTATAAAATGAAAACTATTGTCATTGATGCTGGTCATGGTGGCTCTGACCCAGGCGCATTAGGCAAAATTTCTTATGAGAAAAAAGTAACTCTAGCCGTTTCTTTGAAGTTGGGAGAACTTATTAAAGAACATTTGCCTGAAATAAAAGTTATTCAAACACGCTCCAAAGATACACACGTAAAACTTTATGAACGTGCCACTATTGCTAATAAAAATAATGCTGATTTGTTTATTTCAATACATTGCAATTCTTTAGATGTCAAAAAAACACCAAAAAACAAGGCGGTTGCAGGTACAGAAGTGTTCATTATGGGCGCACACGTATCTGAAGAAAACCTTGCAGTTGCAAAACGTGAAAACTCTGTTATTTTGAAAGAAACTGATTATAAAAAAAACTATGGTGGTTTTGACCCAAATTCTCCACAATCTCATATAATGCTTGTTTTAGAACAAAACGCTTATCTTGAAAATAGCCTAAAACTAGCAGATTTTACAGACAGACAACTTAAAGACAAGGCAAAACGCACCAATAGAGGACTAAAACAAGCGGGTTTTATTGTCTTAAAACAAGCTACAATGCCTAGTATGCTTGTAGAAATAGGTTTTATGACAAATGAAGAAGAAGAAAAATTTATGAATACAACAGACGGACAAGAAATCTTAGCGTCTGCGCTACTTAGAGCCATAAAGGATTATAAAAAAGAAATAGAAAGATAGTTTTAAGGGACGAATATAAAACATTCATTATTATACTAAGAACGGCTTGGATTTCAGAAAATGTATTGAAGTCCAGCGGACTGGCACTAGCAAGAGCTAGTTTTATAGAAAATAGGTCAAAAAATGTATTCAGCTCCAGCGGAGCGTTACTAGCAAGGCTAGTTTTATAAATATTTCGCTCCGCTGGAGCTTTTTAATACAAATACAATGATATTTCTATAAATATGCCGTTCCGCTGGAACTAATACAAAATTTGTTTTTCCGAAATCCTTCCCGTTTGCAGTATAAGTTGTTGTAAAAATAAAAAAATAAGTTAGTGATGTTAAGCAGTTTAATTTTTTTTACAAATGCCTAAAAATATTTTGATTTTAAATTTAGTTACAAAAATCAAGGACTATTTTTAGTGTTTGCGCTGGTTTTTCCAACATTCCCATATGACCGACATCAGCCAAAATATGAATAACAGCATTTTGAGGAAGAAAAACCTGTTTTTCGTAGCTTTCCAGCGGAATGGCGTTGTCATCTTTTCCAATGATAAAAAGTACAGGAACTTGCGCCTGCGTGAGGGCTTGTGTCGTGTCGGGACGTTCACGCATAGCCGCAGTAACGCTTAGGAGCGTTTGGAGAGGCGTTTTTTTACAAATATTCTCCAAAAAAGCAATCTTTTCTGGCATTTTGGCTACGTTACTTTTAGAGAAAAGTGGCGTTACAAAACTCTCAATATAGCGTTCTACGCCTATTTTCTTGACGTGTTCAATGACTTTAGTTCGTTGTTTTTTCTTTTCTGCGCTGTCGGCAAGTGCGCTAGAATGAAATAAACCTATTTTTTGGATATATTTTTGCCAAGTTGCGTTTGCCTGCATTGCCAAAATCACGTAGCCACCAAGCGAATGACCTATGAAAATTGCTTTTTTTATCTTCAAAAAATCAAGCAGCACAACTACTTGATTAGCAAGATTTTCTATAGAAATTTCTTTTGAAATATCATCAGAAATTTTATTTTTTGCATTTTCAGGTAAAAGTGCAGCACTTTGCCCAAAACCGCCCAAATCTGGCACAATTACCCTAAAATTTTTGGAAAGCGCAGGAATAAAATCTTGCCAAATTTCGCCAGTTTCACAGAAACCGTGTAAAAGCACAACAACATCACTTTTAGTGTCATTTTTGTTGCTATCAGTAAAAAAAAGATTTTTCATTTTGATATTTTTATAGTGTTATTTTAACCAAATATAGGATTTTTATGTATATTTTCCTAATTATGCTGATAACTAATCAAATATCTGTCAAAAACTTATTGTTTTAATGTAATTTTTGTATATTTAGGCTTGGAAAACGAGTGAAAATTAAAAATCAAAAACAAATAAACCCTTTCAAAAGTATGAAAAAAGTACAATATGGTCTGTTGGCTTTCGTAATGTTTGCCACATTTGGTTACAGAAATGCTGAAAAAGCAACAGTAACAAAAGAAAACACAGAAAATTCTCCAAAAGTTGAAGTTTCTTTTCAAAAAGAGCAAGTTTTTGAAGGCACTTTTCAAGGAATTGAGCAAGGAGATTATGCTTATTTCAAGGTAAAAAACGCCAAAGAAGAGAAAAGTTTGATGGTATTAAATACCGACAAAACATACGAAAAAATTGCTGCAAACCCTAAAAAATTCATAGGCAAAAAAGTAAAAGTTTATTGGATTGCTGCAAAACAAAACATTCCAGAAGCGGGCGGAGAAATAGATATAGAAAAATACGTCAGAGCAGTACTTTTAAAATAAAATACTCAAAATGGCAAAAAATCCTTTAAATCTTAAAAAATTTAAAGGATTTTTAGTTTTCAAGTTTGGTTTAAAAAATGAACTTTAAAGCATTTTATTTGTTGTATTTTTATCAAATAAATTATAAATGAAGCAACTACAATACCTCAATAAGTATCTTTTTAGGTACAAAGGTCTCCTATTTTGGGGAACTATTTTTACTATTATTTCCAATTTTTTTATGATTTTGCCTGCTCAAATTGTGCGTTATGCGTTCAATTTGGTAGAAGAAACCATTGATTTATATTTCATCTACGAAAATTTTAAGGCACAAACAGAAATTTATAACATCTTTACTTTCAGCATATTAGGCTATGGTGTTTTGATATTACTTATGGCTTTACTTCGTGGCGTTTTCTTATTTTTTGTAAGGCAAACCATTATTGTAATGTCAAGACTTGCAGAATTTGACCTCAAAAATGACCTTTACGAGCATTATCAGAAACTTCCGCTAAGTTTTTACCGCAAAAACAACACAGGTGACCTTATGGCACGCATTTCTGAAGATGTGGGACAAGTACGTATGTATTTAGGTCCTGGCATTATGTATGGCATCAATTTGATTACCTTAATGGTGATGATTATTCCGTATATGTTAAGCGTAAACGTAGAACTCACGCTTTACACGCTGATTCCGTTGCCATTTTTATCTGTGAGTATTTATTTTGTAAATAGCATCATCAATAGACGTTCTACAGAGATACAACAAAGTCTTTCACGCCTTTCTACGTATGTACAAGAGGCTTTTTCAGGGATTAGGGTGCTAAAAGCGTTTGTTCGTCAGAAGGATTCTGTGGAAAATTTTGACAAAGAAAGCACCGTTTACAAAGAAAAATCTTTGCGTTTGGTACGTGTGGAGTCACTTTTTTATCCTCTAATTTTGCTTTTGATAGGACTTAGCAATATCATAGTGATTTATGTTGGTGGAATAGAAGTTGCCGCAGGAACAGTCAGCAGAGGAAATATTGCAGAATTTATTTTGTATTTGAACATTATGATTTGGCCAGTAACGGCTTTGGGCTGGATTACGAGCATTATCCAACGTGCTGCGGCATCTCAAAAACGTATCAATGAATTTTTAAATGAAAAATCAGAAATTACTTCTTCCAAAAACATAGAAAAGGCAATTTTAGGCGAAATTTCTTTTAAAAATGTTTCTTTGATTTATCCAGAATCAGGCATAAAAGCCCTAAGTAACGTCAGTTTTGATATAAAAGCAGGTGAAGCCGTGGCTATTTTGGGCGGAACTGGGTCGGGCAAAAGCACACTTGCTAACCTTATCTGTCGTATGTATGACGTGAATGAGGGTGAGATTTTGATAGATAACCATAATATAAAAGATTATGAAGTAGCGCATTTGCGCAAACAAGTAGGTTATGTGCCACAAGATGTGTTTCTTTTTTCTGATACAATTGAAAATAATATCAATTTTGGGCTTCCTACGCAAGAAATCAGCCAAGAAAATATGATAAAAGCAGCAAAAGATGCTGATGTTTATCAAAATATTATGGATTTCAAAGAAGGTTTTCAGACTGTAGTCGGAGAACGTGGCATTACGCTTTCTGGGGGGCAAAAACAACGTGTTTCTATTGCTCGTGCTTTGGTGCGTAAGCCTCAAATTATGGTTTTAGATGATTGTTTGTCTGCAGTGGATACCAAAACGGAAAACGCTATTTTGAACAGTTTGCAGGCACTTATGGAAAATAAAACTTCTATTATTATCTCTCACCGCATTTCTTCTGCTAAACTTGCAGACCGTATTATTGTCTTGGAAGATGGCAAAATAGCCCAACAGGGCGCACATAGCATACTTATTGCACAAGAAGGACTTTACAAGGATTTGTATGAAAGGCAGTTGCAGGGGGAAGAAACAGCAGAATAATCTCTTATTTCGCATTATTGTGTCATTCTATTTTGGAAACTGTTGAGTTATGAAAACTCAATCATCAAGTAAAAACTGCTATTGGGAGCAGGAAGTACGGAATTTGAATGAAATACAATTTTTTTGGTAAATAGACTAGCAAAATCTAAAAAAATAGTTATGTTTGTGTAAATATTTCTTATCCAAATTTCGTACTTCCAACTTTACCTCAAACCTTGTACTTCAAAATGCCAAAATTCTCAAAAATCTCCACTAAAGCTCCTGAAAAGCTAGATAAAGAAAAAACAAAACTAGAAACCGCCAAAATCCTAGAGAAAATAGGAGAACTGCAAAACGTATTTTTTGCACAAGGCAAATACAGCCTGCTAATTGTTTTACAGGGTTTAGATGCCTCTGGAAAAGATGGCGTAGTGAAAAATGTTTTTTCTGGACTGAACCCGCTTGGCGTTGATGTGCGTGCCTACAAAGCTCCCACAGAAGAAGAAAGACAATATGATTTTTTGTGGCGTATCCACAAAAATGTGCCTTCACAAGGTATGATTATGCTTTTTAACCGCTCTCATTATGAAGATGTGCTTGTACCTGCCGTTGAAAAATGGATAGACAAAGACCACGTCAAAAGACGTTTTGAGCATATCAACAACTTTGAAAAACTTTTGCAAGAAGAAAATAATACCATTATTTTGAAATTTTATTTGCATATATCAAAGGAAAAACAACACGAAAAACTTGTAGAACGTAGAAATAATCCAGAAAAATTTTGGAAACATAGTGACGGAGATTGGGAAACTTCTAAGAAATGGGACGACTATATGAACGCCTATCAAGATGTTTTTGCAGCTTGTGACAAACCAGAGTGGGAAATTATCCCTTCTGACCAAAATTGGTACAAAGAATACCGCATTGCCAAGCGTGTACTAGAAACACTTGAAAAACTCAAGCTAGAATATCCAAAACTTACAACTACTTTGCCTCTCAAAATGGCAGAAAAGGTAAAATATGACATCTCACAAAAGGTAAAAGCAACAGAAAAAGCTGCTGAAAAAGCTAGTGAAAAAGACCCTGAAAGGATTTCTATTAAAGTTTCTACCAAACCATTCAATGAAGTGAAACCAAAGAAAAAATCTACTAAAAAATCATAACCAAAAATCACAATTAAAAATGTTATTAGCACAAAAAAATCACGTTGTACAAGTACATTATACAGGGAAATTAACCAATGGAGCTATTTTTGATAGTTCTAATGGCAAACCTCCCCTAGAATTTCAGTTGGGCGCAGGGCAAATGATACCTGGATTTGAAAATGGCGTACTTGGTATGCAAGTAGGCGACAAAAAGACGCTTCAAATTGCTTCAGAACAAGCGTATGGCGCAGCAAAAGCAGATATGATAGGAGAATTTCCCAAAGATAGTATTCCAGAAGATTTTGAGCTTGTTGTTGGTGGGCAAATTGGCGTTACTCTTTCAAATGGACAACAAATCCCTGCGGTTATTAGAGAAATCAGAGAAAAAACTTTGATTATTGATGCTAATCACCCACTTGCAGGGCAAGAACTGATTTTTGAGGTGGAAATGATAAGTATCAAAACACAAGAAGAAGCAGAAAAAAAACCTTTTTTGTTTGAATAAAAAACTTCTGTTAATTACTTTTGTTATCATTAGTAATTGTAACCAAAAAAGTCTTATCTAAAATTACAATTTTTAGATAAGGCTTTTTATTTTTATTCAAAAATACAATAAAATCATAACTTTATACGTTGAATTACAGTCTTATTAAGTAATTAACTAAATATTCAACGAAAATCTCTAAAAATCATTTGAAATGACCAACAAAACAAAAAACATTTTCTTAGTTGTAATGTGTTTGAGCGTACTTTTTACGCAAGAAACATTCGCACAAAAAAAGAAAAAAGACAAAAAAGATGACAAAAATACTGTCGCACCCGTAACGCCACCTGCCAAAACTATTGCCAGCGTAACTAGCAAATGCAAGCCCTACAACGGACTTTTTAACCTTTTTCAAGATGAAAAAGATGGTAGCGTTTATATGCTTATCAAAAAAGACCAAATTGGGAAAGAGTTCATTTATTTTACGCACACAACTGACGGACTTGCATCATTTGGGCTAAATAGAGGTTCTTTTAGGGACAACAAAATCTTTTTTATTAAGCGTTATTTTGATAAAATAGAGTTTGTAGCAAAAAATACTAACTTCTATTTTGACCCTAAAAACCCACTTGCCAAGGCAGCTGATGCCAATATGACAGATGGTATTATGCTTTCTGAGAAAGTAGAAGCAGAAGATAAAGAAAAAGGAGAGATTCTTATAAAAGCAGATAAATTGCTTTTGGGTGAGGATATTGCTGCTATTCGTCCTAATTTGCCTCCTACTTATCAAGGTTTCCGTTTGGGTGGACTTAATAGGGACAAAACCAAATATCTTGCCCTAAAAAACTATCCAAAAAATACAGATGTGGTGGTAGAATTTGTGTTTGATAATCCTGCGCCTGGCTTTGGTGCAGGTATGGATGTAGCTGATGACCGTTTTATCAGCATCAAATCTCAACATTCGTTCATAGAAATGCCACAAAATAATTTTAAACCTCGCTATGATGACCCACGTGTAGGATATTTCAGTACAGAAGTGAATGATATGACTTCTGCTAGTGCTACAAACTACCGTGACGTTATTCACCGTTGGAATTTGGAGAAAAAAGACCCTGCAGCAGCTATTTCAGAGCCAATTGAGCCAATTGTGTATTGGATAGAAAAAACAACACCGTTGGAACTTCGTGAGCCAATTATGAAAGCTGGGCTTTCTTGGAATGAGGCTTTTGAAAAAGCAGGTTTTAAGAACGCTGTTCAAATAAAAGTACAATCTGATACTGCTACTTGGGAAGCAGGCGACATTCGTTATAATGTTTTGCGCTGGACTTCTTCACCAAACCCACCGTTTGGAGGTTACGGACCTAGTTTTGTAAATCCTCGTACTGGACAGATTTTAGGTGCTGATATTATGTTAGAATATACCTTTATTACAGGTGATACTCGTGAAGAAAATGTTTTTGAAGTTAAAAATCTTCCTTCAAATAAAGGAATAGAAGATGCAGACGAACATTTTAAGCATAATCACAAGAAAAACCACGCTTATTGCTCACTAGGACATTATTTAAACTTAGGAACAGGGCTAGGACACGCTGCTATTGCTTTGCGTGGTGGTGGAGAAACTCAAATGAAAGAGTTTGGTGAAAACTCTCTTTATTACCTTATTTTGCACGAAATGGGGCATACATTGGGCTTAAACCACAATATGAAAGCAACACAAATGCTTTCTCCTGACGAAATCAATAATAGAGAAATTACGGCAAAAGTTGGACTTAGTGGCTCTGTAATGGATTATCCTGCACCAAATGTGGCATTAGACAAAACAAAACAAGGGCTTTATTTTACCAACAAACCTGGTCCTTATGACCTTTGGGCTATAGAATTTGCTTATTCTACCGCTGCTACAACAGAAACTGCTGAAAAAGCACGTTTAGATAAAATTTTGGCACGTTCCACAGAACCTGCGCTCACTTTTGGCAATGATGCTGATGATATGCGTGGTTTTGGAGGTATTGACCCAAGAGTAATGATTTTTGACCATACAAATGATATGATAAGATACGGAACAGACCGTTTTAAGCTGGTAAATGAACTTTTAGGAAAACTCAAAGGCAAATATATTGCTGATATGAATAATCAATCTTATCACGAATTAGTAATGCGTTATTCTGTGCTTACAGGCAATATGGCAAGTACTGCACGTGTTATCTCTCGTTATGTGGGTGGTGTGTATGTAGAGCGTGGTTTTATTGGTCAGAAAGATGCAAAACAACCTTTTACGCCTGTTCCAAAAGAAGAGCAAAAACGTGCAATGAAGGCACTTTCAGAGAATATTTTTAGCCCAAATGCTGTTAAAACGCCAAATGATTTGTATAATTATCTACAAGTACAACGTAGGGGCTTTAATTTCTTTGGTCGTGGTGAAGACCCACGCATACACGAGCGTATGCAAAACATACATAGGGACGTTCTTTCGCACTTTTTTAATCCAAATACGCAACAACGTATCTTAAATACAGAACTTTATGGCAATACTTATAAATTGACGGAAGTAATGGGAGATTTGACTGATGCTATTTTCAAAGAAGATATAGCTGGAAATGTAAATACATTCCGTCAAAATCTTCAAATAGACTACGTGGGTAGCCTTTTAGGAATGTTGGGAACGGATATGCGCCCATCTATGTACGTTGCGCCTGCACAATCTGTTGGACTTTATCAATTACGTCAGATAAAAGCTATGTTAAATGCTGCGGTTGGTGGAGATACTGCTACAAAGGCACACAGACAACATATTTTATTTAGAATTGATAAAATGCTTAAAAACTAGATAATTATGAATTTTTAAATTAAAATTCATAAAATGACAAACAAATCTCTCCAAAAGTTACTTTTAGTAATTTTTGGAGAGATTTGTTTTATTACTTTTGTAAAATCATAAAAATAAACTATTTTTACAAAAGTTTTCTTTTATTAAGTGGTACATTCTATCAACCATTAAATGAATCTTTTAGCTAAGTTTGAGATATTCTATATAAAAACAAAAGAGAATAGATGGTATTGGTTATTTTCAATCTTTTGTCGTTTATCATTAGCGTTGGGATTCCTCATGGCAGGAATAGTAAAAATTATTGGTGAAAGATTTGCTAGTGGATTATCAAGCAAGCATCCAATGGGAGCTTATCTAGAAGCTTTGCATCATACTGGTTATTATTACACCTTCATTGGAATAGCCCAAGTTACTGCTGCAATTTTGTTGATAATACCTAGAACTGTAACTTTGGGAGCATTACTGTATTTCCCAATCATTATAAATATCTGGTTACTTTCATTTGCTGTACGTTTTGAGGGTTCTTTTGTAACTTCTCTATTAATGGTTCTTGCGAATTTATATATACTCATTTGGAATTATGACAGACTAAAATATATTTTGCCATTTAAAGAGTTTTCAAGTTACCAATTATTAGAGAAACCAACAACATATAATAATAAATTCCCTGTGACATTTTTTATAGGAGTAATTATCACCGTTGGACTTACAGTTTTATTAGCTGAATTTGGATATGACGTTATGCCAAGAAATTCATTATCAGATTGTAAAAAACAATTTGTTAATACTAAAAATGAAGCTGATGGATTTAAATTTTGTGAATGTATTCATAATAATGGGAAACCATTAGACGAATGTTTGGAAGCATTTAAAAGTGCGAAAAAATAACATATACTCATTATAGGATTAAAAATATTTTATGTGCTTAAACACACAATCAAAAAATATACACGAAGTATCACAATGTTGATTTTGAACGGTTAGACAGATGCATACGACACAGACATATCTAATTAAATTAAAAATCATCTTGGTGGAATATCACACATTATATATCACACATCATACATAAAAATAAATGGCAATTATAGAAAAAGAAGCACCCAAAAACTTATCTTATTATATTAGAAGACGTTTCATACAGAATAAACCTGCTGTTGTGGGCTTGTGTATTATTGTGTTTGCTATTTTGGTTGCTATTTTGGGTTATTTGATTATGCCAGACCAAACGCCAGATGCTAATGATGGCGACATCAGTATAGGAAAGAAAAAAGAAGGGTTTACGACACAATTTATTAAGTTTCATAGGCAAGTTGAAGTTTCTCAAAATAATTTTTTGGTGAAAATGCTTGTTGGACAAGATACAGAATATGAAATAAAAGCTATTAGCAAGTACGTTGTCAATGGTTATGATGTAGAATATTATGATAGTAAAAATAATAAATACCATAAACACCTGCTACCTATTGTAAAGCCCCTTTTTATAGGAAAATCTAACAAATTGCCTGAAAAAGAAGGTTCTACAGGTAATTTTAGAGTAAATGGAGAAGAAGTTACTTATCTTGATGCACAAGAAAATATCCAAAAAACTACCAGAGAAGCACTTTTAAAGGATTTTAATGAGAAAAATATAGAAACACGCACTTATGCACTTGGTACAGAAACGGCAGGGCGTGATATGCTTAGTTGTTTGATATTGGGTACTCGTATTTCTTTGGGTATTGGCTTTGTTTCTGTGATTATTTCTTTGATAATTGGACTTACTCTTGGCTCTATTGCGGGTTATTTTGGTGGTTGGGTAGATAATTTGGTGATGTGGGTAATGACTGTTGTATGGTCTATTCCTAATATAATGCTTGTGATTACTATTAGTGTTGCTTTGCAAAGTCGTGGTATTTGGGTTGTTTTTGTGGCGGTTGGCTTGACAACGTGGGTAGAAATTGCGAGAGTTGTGAGAGGGCAAATAATGGAAATCCGCCAAAAACAATTTGTAGAAGCGGCTCGTGCTATGGGTGTTGGGCATTATGGCATCATTAAAAGGCATATTTTGCCAAATATTTTGGGGCAAATTATTGTGGTGGCAAGTGCTAATTTTGCCTCTGCAATACTTACAGAGGCTGGTTTGAGCTTTTTGGGCTTAGGCGTTGAAGTACCTACTCCTTCTTGGGGTATGATGATACGTGAGGGTTACAAACACATTGGAATTGCTGGAAATAACCATTTATTGCTTTATCCTAGTGTGTGTATCAGCATAATGGTTTTGGCATTTAATTTGTTAGGAAATGGACTTAGAGATGCCTATGACCCAAAAACATTGGTGAAGTAGTGAGTAGTGTTTAGTGAGTAGTGAAATACAAAAAAATAAATGAAGATACAAAATATAAATGAAAAATAAAAAAATAAAAATCAACCTATTATTGCTTGCTTTTTTGTTATTTTTTGGAGGATTTACAAATAAAAATCTCCCCAAACACGACTTTCATACAAGCATTGCAGATGTGGAATATAATGCTAAAAATAAGACTTTTGAAGTAATTTTAAGGGTTTTTTCTGATGATTTGGAAGATGATTTTTCACGCACAATGGGCAAAAAAATTATTCTTAAAATGGGAAAAGATAAAACACCTGATGCCACACTTACCAAATACTTGGAAAAATATTTTATTCTCAAAAATAAAAAGACTAACTCCGTAACTTCTACGTTCAGTATCAATTATATAGCAAGAGAAACCAATGCA
>JAYVHJ010000430.1:0-14822 GCA_043771315.1 Raineyaceae bacterium | reverse complement strand
CTTGGCTAGAGCCAAGCGAGAGTCATTTTTTTAAAATATAAAGCTAATGTCAGAAAGAAGAAAAGCTAATGTATTAGAAACTACTTACTTTATAACATTACCTGTTGTGGGTTGGTTAGATATTTTTATTAGAGAAGAATATTCAGATATAATTATAAAAAATTTGCAATTTTGTCAAAAAAATAAGGATTTAGAAATTTATGCTTATGTAATTATGACAAGCCATATACACTTGATTTGTAGAAGAAATAAAGGCTTATTAAGTGATATGTTAAGAGATTTTAAAAGTTATACACCAAAAATATTACTTGAAAATATCTTAGAAAACCCGTTGGAAAGTAGAAAAAACTGGTTAAAACTTGTTTTTGAATATGAAGCAAAATATCAAAGTATGAATGCAAAATATATGTTTTGGCAAAAAACAAGTTTCCCAATAGAACTTACAAACTGGGAAATGTTTGAGCAAAAAATGAATTATATTCATCAAAATCCAGTAGTTTCAGGTATTGTAACAGACGCTAGTTATTATAATTATAGTAGTGCAAACCCTCTTTCAGAGTTAAAAATGAATGTATACTAACTGTTTTTCTGTCGCTTGGCTCTAGCCAAGTGACGACTATATTTAGGCATCTTGCCTAACTTAACTTTAAGATTTATTGATATAAAGGCTGGAAGCCTTGTTATAGTCCTCACTTGGCTAGAGCCAAGCGAGAGTAGAAAAATAAAACAATAAAATATGACAATTTCTTACAACTGGCTCAATCAATTTATTGACCTAAAAGACCATTCTGCAGCCCAAATTGGCGCACTTCTTACCCAATGCGGTTTAGAAGTGGAAAGTATTGACACTTACGAAACACTCAAAGGTGGACTTTCTGGCATTGTTATTGGCGAGGTGATGAGCTGTGAAAAGCACCCAAACGCTGATAAATTAAGCAAAACCACCGTAAATATAGGCACAAGCATCGTGCCTATTGTGTGTGGTGCGCCCAATGTAGCACAAGGACAAAAAGTCGTGGTAGCAACTGTGGGAGCAGTTTTGTATCCTTTGGAAGGAGATAGTTTTCAGATTAAAAAGGCTAAAATTAGAGGAGAAGAGTCTGAAGGAATGATTTGTGCAGAAGACGAAATAGGGCTTGGAGCGTCCCACGCAGGCATTATGGTACTTTCTACTGATTTGCCAAATGGTACGCCTGCCGCTGATTATTTCAAAATAGAAACTGATTATATTTTTGAGATTGGACTAACGCCAAATAGGGCTGATGCTGCTTCTCATTTGGGAGTTGTACGTGATTTGAGCGTACTTTTAGGGCGCAAAATGTGCCAAATGAATGTAGATAATCTCAAAATTGATAATAAAAATCCTGATAAAAATATTTCTGTTGAGGTAGAAAATTTGCTGGCGTGTCCTCGTTATGTGGGCGTTACGGTTGCAGGCTTACGTGTGCAAGAGTCGCCTGAATGGCTCAAAAACCGCCTAAAATCCATTGGACTTACACCAATAAATAACATTGTTGATGTTACAAACTACGTTTTACACGACTTAGGGCAACCTTTGCACGCTTTTGATGCTGATAAAATCAAAGGAAAGAAGATTTTGGTCAAAAATCTTCCAAAAGATACAGTTTTTCAAACATTAGACAAACAAGAACGCAAATTATCTGAAAATGATTTGATTATTTGTGATGCAGAAAGTGCGCCTATGTGTATTGCAGGCGTATTTGGTGGCTTGCAGTCGGGCGTGAGCGGACAAACGACAAGCATTTTCTTGGAAAGTGCTTATTTTTCTGCGGATAGCACTCGCAAATCTTCCCAATTTCACGGACTAAAAACTGATGCATCTTTCCGTTTTGAGCGTGGCACAGACCCTAATATGCCACTTTATGCACTCAAAAAAGCAGTTTTATTATTACAAGAAATTGCTGGAGATGCTGAAAATAATAATATTACTGTTTCTGAAATCATTGATATTTATCCAAATAAAATAGCCAATTTTGAAATAGAAGTTTCTTACAAAAATATTGCTAGACTTATAGGAAAAACTATTGACAAAGCCACCATAAAAAACATTTTGGAAGGTTTGGAAATGGTACTTTCTGGGGAAACTGAAAACGGATTTCACGTGGGCGTGCCTCCATACAGAGTAGATGTGCAACGTGAGGCGGATATTATTGAAGAAATTTTGCGTATTTATGGCTTTAATAATATTGAAGTAGCGCAAAATTTGAGTTCTTCTTTTGTGGCGAGTTTTCCTAAAATAGATAAACATAGACTTCAAAACAAAGTTGCAGAAATGCTTGTAAGCAATGGAATGAGTGAAATTATTACTAATTCTCTTACAAAACCAATGTATGCAAAAACTTTGAAAGACATTGACGAAAATCAAAACGTAGTGATTTTGAATAAATTAAGTGAAGAATTGGAAGTTTTGCGCCAAAGCTTGATTTTTTCAGGTTTAGAAATTCTTAGCTACAACATCAATAGAAAGCAAAAAGACATCAAAATCTTTGAATTTGGCAACATTTATAAGAAAAAAATCCAAAATATTTCTTCTGAAAACAAAGAAAATCCTTCTGAAAATAAAACACAAAATGCTGACACCACTAATACAAAAGGTGCAAAAGCCTATTTGCAAGAAATGAAATTAGCGTTGTTCTTTGCAGGAAACAAAACAGGTGAAACGTGGCTAAATACTTCTCAAAAAGTTGATTTTCATTATGTTGCAGGTTTTGTAAATAAGATTTTGACAACTTTAAATGTCAAAAAATTTGATACAGTAGAGGCTGATGCAACGACTTTTGCTTACGGTTTGAATTATATTATCAAAAAGAAAGTCATTGCAAAAATAGGACTTTTGCAAGATTATATCACAAAGGCTGCAGACTTAAAACAACCTGTTTTTTATGCAGAAATTGACTGGGATTACCTTGCAAATGCTTACAAAAATGATGTAGTTTACCAAGAAATTCCTAAATTTCCAGAGGTAAAACGTGATTTGTCTTTGATTTTGGATAAAACTGTTACTTTTGATGAAATTCAAAAGAAAGCATTTCAGTTAGAAAAGAAATTGTTACAGAAAATCAATGTTTTTAGTGTGTATGAGGGAGAAAATATTGGTACAGACAAAAAATCTTATGCCATTAGTTTTTTCTTGCAGGCTGATGAAACGCTCACAGATAATGTGATTGATAAAACAATGAAACGCCTAATTGAGAGTTTTAGAAAGGATTTTGGCGCAATTATTAGAGAATAAAAACGCTTGAAGGTAACTTTAACTTTACAAAAGTTTAGACTTTTGTAAAGTTATTTCTGAACTACAAATAAAAACCGCTTATTCATTACAAATAAGCGGTTTTTGAATTTATTTTTTATCAAAAACTATTTGATAACTACATCAATTGAGTGAATAACACCATTAGATGCTTTCATATCTGCAGCTGTAACAGTTGCATTACCAATCATTGTTTTACCATCTTTGATAGATACTTTATGTTTTGATTTGTCTTCCATTTCTACCATTTGACCATCTTTCAAGTCAGCAGCCATAACTGCACCTTTTGTAACGTGTTTTTGCAACAAAGCAACCAATTTAGCTTTGTTTTCTGGTTTCATCAACATTTCTGCTTCTGCTGCCAATACTGCCTCAGCTGGAGCGAAAATAGTCAAAGTTTCTTTTCCTACCATATCAGCAAGACCTGCTGCTACTACTAATTTAGCAAGTGTTGGAGCGTTTGCTGAAGCTACATCTACCAAAGATTTTGGTTTGTCTGCTTCTGCTTTCGCTTTAGCATCATCTTCAATTTTTTTAAGAGAATCCGCTGTAACCACTTTTGCAAGTGAATCCGCTGTTACTTTTGCTTTTTCTTTCGCTGCATCTTTGCAAGATGCAAGTGAAAGAGTTGTTGCCACTGCCAATGCAGTCAAAAGGGTTTTAGAATTAAACATTTTTCTTTGAGTTTATTTGAGTTGGTTATTATTTCGGTGCAAAGGTAATAAATATTTTTATTAAAACAAACTTTTTTTTACTTTTTTATTTTTGCTAATGGCACAGCCAGCCAAAATTTCACAATAGCAATTTTATCCTTGCCAGACTCCTGCCCCCAGCTACTAATATTGTCAATATAATCAGTTTGTGGAAATAAATAACTTGCCTGAATGCCAAATCCGTAACCATTTTTAAGAATATATATTGCGCCAAAACTAAGCGGAAGTGTGAGTGTTGTATTATTATAGGTTTCATCATTAGCACGAGTATTGCGTTGGTCTTGTAGTTCTTTGCCTTCGTCATCTTTGGGTACAAAACGTAAAAAACCTATTCCCTGACTCATATAAAGAATGAAATTTGTTTTTTTGATGAAATTATATTGCAAATCATACTGAAAAGAAAAAATAGAAGTCTTAAAATATTGATTAGGTGTTGCAGTTCCTATGGGTACATTAGTGGAAGAAAATTTATATTGATAATTTTGCCCTATTACACTTCCAATAGTGAGGTTTAAATGACTGTTGAGGCGTTTTTTCTTATTAAATTTGATGCCAATTTGTAAAGAACTTGCAAAGTAATCATAACGACTATTTAGGTCACCTTTGTAAGCAGTTGCGCCCACACCAATCTCCAAAAAGCGCAAATATTTGGTATCATTTACTTTTTTTATGGTTGTGTCTTGATTTATTTTCAGCAAACTATCTTTGCTAAATAATTGATTATTAGTATTTTGCGCAAATATTTTTGTAATAGAAAATAAAAGACAAAAAATAATTCCAAAGAAAATAAAAACTAAATAAGTATTTTGTTTGTTCATTTGTGAGAGTTTTAAGAATAGTGTTAAGTTTTACCTTTATATTGAAAAATATGGCTTAGTAATTTGATTATCAGTACATTGTATTTAATTCATAATTCACAATTCATAATTCACAATTAAATTTTAGCATTATAACAAGTTTTTTTATAATTTTTCTTATATTTGTGAAATTTTTAAAAACATCATATTTTGAAAATATTAAATAAAGTTTTCAAAACTACAAAAAAATTTTAAAAATCTTAGGAAAAATTAAATCATTTTTAATTCATTATCCCAACAAATTTATGCTACTTGTAACTGTTTTATTCATTTTGCACTGGTATTTGGCACTTTTTTGCCAAACTTTCTTTTTGCACCGCTACGCTGCTCACAAAATGTTTTCTATGAACAAATTTTGGGAAAAATATTTTGGGTTGCTTACCTACATTACGCAGGGCGCATCTTACTTAAGCCCACGTGCTTATGCAATCCTGCACCGTATGCACCACGCATATAGTGATACTGACAAAGACCCACATTCTCCGCATCACGCATCAAATGTTTTTACTATGATGTGGAAAACCAAAGATATTTACAACGCACTTGTTGAAAACAAAATTAAACCAGCTTTGCGTTTTGACAAAAACTACCCAGATTGGAAGTTTTTGGAGCGTTTTGGCGAACATTGGATTTCTCGCCTCACTTGGGGAGCGGCTTATGTTGCAGTTTATGTGTGTGCTTATGTATTTTTGGATATGCATTGGGCATTTTTCTTGCTTTTACCTTTGCATTTTTTGATGGGACCTTTGCACGGTGCTATTGTTAATTGGGCAGGACACAAATATGGTTATTCTAATTTTGATAATAATGACAAATCAAAAAATTCTTTAATGATGGATTTTTTGATGATGGGAGAGCTTTTCCAAAATAATCACCACAAATTGCCTAATAGACTGAATTTTGCAGCAAAATGGTTTGAGCTTGACCCAACTTATCCTGTCATAAAACTAATGCATTGGTTGCATATTATCCGCATTTTGCCTGTTGTGGCAGTAGAAACAGAAGAGGTACACGCTTAGTTAATTGTGAATTTTAAATTGTGAATTGTGAATGAATGCAAGCGTATTAATTACAAAAACTGCTCGTGAAATAAAAACCTTTATTTCAGAATATTTTGATTTTTCAGAGAATTTTCCTGCTGATTATCAAGCTATTACGGAAGGAGAAAAAGAAAGTATTTCAATGCTTATTTTGGAAGAAGTTTTTGGTTTGAAAAGAATTGATGTTGCACTTAATAAAAGCATTAGTTTTGATATAAAAACGTGGACTTATTTGATAGATATTCTTAATAAAATGCCTTCAAATGAGCCAATTCAATATATTTTAGGTCATACCGAGTTTTATGGTATGACCTTTCGTGTGTCTAAGGACGTGCTTATTCCACGTCCAGAAACAGAGGAACTCGTGGATTTTATCATCAAAAAACACCAAAATCAGCCTAAAAATATTATTTCTACTAATATTCTAAATACTACGTTAAATATTTTGGACATTGGTACAGGAAGTGGTTGTATTATTATTTCTTTAGCTAAAAATCTAGCAAACAGCATTAGTTCTGTCAATGCTTTTGCTATGGATATTTCTGAAAATGCTTTAAAAGTAGCTGAAAGCAATGCAAAAGAAAATAACGTAAAAGTACAATTTATTCAGCAAGATATTTTAGCAAAAAATTTAGAAAAAGAATTAGAAAATAATTTTGATTTTTTTGACAAACTTGATATAGTTGTAAGTAACCCACCATATGTTACGCAAGCAGAAAAGCAACTAATGCAAGCTAATGTACTAGATTTTGAGCCACATAATGCTTTATTTGTGGAGGATTTAGAACCACTTGTTTTTTATGAAAGAATAATATTTTTGGCTACAAAATATCTCAAAAAAGGCGGTTTTTTGTATTTTGAAATCAATGAAAAATACCCAAATGAGATGAAAAATTTATTAGAAAAATATAATTTTTCTGATGTGGAAATTTTGTTAGATTTACAAGGAAAATCCAGAATGATTTTTGGACAAAAATAGCACCCAATGCACTCAAATCTTCAAGGTCTTAATGATTTTAAAGGTTTAATTCCTTATTTTTATGAAGAAATGGATTAGAACTTACATCACAGAAAAAAAGCTACAAACAGATACAGAAATATATCTAAAACATATCCACGTTTCTGTAGATAGGATTTCTTTGTATCTTTTTTTGAAGATTTTGCTACGTCAGGTCATCAAACACGACCTAAATTCTCGTGCTACATCAGTTGCATTTAGTTTGACATTGTCTATTTTCCCATTTTTATTGTTTCTGCTTGCGTTATTGCCTTTTTTGCCTATCAACCAAGCACAAATAATGGAGTTTTTGGCTGATGCTATTCCCAAAGGAATTTATAGTTTTATTGATACAACTATTAGTGATATCTTGAGTAATAAAAGGCAAAATTTGCTTTCTTTAAGTATTATTTTTGCAGTTTATGCCGCAAGTAACGGAATGGCATCACTCATTACAAGCTTTAATAGTTCGTTCAAATATGCAGAAAGACGTTCTTTCCTGCGTTTGCGCCTAGATGCGCTATTGCTCACGAGTGTTTTGTCGTTGGTGGTACTTTTTGCAACTGCGTTCTTAATTATTGGAGAATTTGTCTTAAAATGGTTACTTGCAGAGGGTATTCTCAACCAAGATATTGTTTATTATTTGATTATTATGCTGAAATATTTGGTTGTTTTTCTAGTATTTTTTATGGCAATTTCTTTTATTTATTACATTGTACCTTCTTCCAAAAGTAAGTGGCGTTTTTTTTCTTTTGGAGCAATGGTGGCATCTGTATTGGTAATTTTGGTAACCAATATCTTTTCTTATTATTTGGATAATTTTGCTACTTACAACAAACTTTATGGCTCTATTGGGACTGTCATTGCACTTATGATGTGGATTTATTTGCTCTCTTTAATACTTTTATTTGGTTTGGAACTAAATGCCTGCTGGATGGAGGCAAAAGAAACAACACATTATGAAAGACAAATCTCGCCAGATGAACTAAATAGGCGTGGAATAGAGTAAAAAATCATAAAGAAAAATTTAATTTACAAAGATTTATCTTATATTTACCCTAATTTTAAACCAAAATACAATCAAATTATTATGAAAAAAAATACATTCTTTTTAGCGTTTTTACTTATGTTTGTGCTTGCATCTAGTAACGTCTTTGCACAAAAAAAGCCCATTAAGCCAACAGTAAAGCCTGTTGTGGAAAAAGTAACTGTACTCGCTACATATCTTGCTAATTTTCCTGAAATAACTGCTCCGCTGAATGCTGATGCTGCCTTTTTCAAAAGAGAGAATTTTTCAAAACTGAAAATGGTAAGTGTAGCAGACCGTAATTTTTACCTCGTAAAGCCTGCAGACCGCCCTGTTAGCTTTGGTTATCAAGGAGATGTGTATTATGTAGGTAAAGTTTCTTTGTCTGCTGATGTAGTAATTTGCTATTATTTTTTGGATAATTTCAAAGAAGGAATGAAAGGCAAAGGAGATGTAAATTTCATTTTATTTGCTGCCACACACCGCAAATCCGCCAAAGGAAACCCTATTTATATCACTTTAGATGGTATTGATGACATTGCTTGTGTCAAAAATAATGGTACTTCTGACCCTTCTTTCAAAATCATTTCTGATACAAAACAATATGCTATCATTCAACCTACGGGAGAAATGAGCTATGAAGGTTTACAGACAAGTATAGATAAAAAGACAAAATCAGCAGACAAAACACCTGTAAAAGGCTCAAATGCTTTCAACAAAACAGGAACAACAATGGTTAATACACCAAAGTAATTGTGAATTTTTAATTGTAAACTGTGAATGAATACAAAATATTCACCTTGCCAAAATCTTATTATTTATAGTACAATAAAAGTTTAACAAAAATAACCTTTAATTTCCCATTGGAAACACTATTCATTGCTATTTTTTGTGTTTTTGCCAGTTTTGCAATCATACAATTTTTATATTTATTTTTTGTATTTTTGAGAATAGTTTTTTATAAAAAAAATACCCTAAACGCAACCACAGAAACAGGCAAAACACCTACTTTTTTGCCTGTTTCCGTAATTGTGGCAGCACACAACGAACTGAAAAATCTTCAAAAATTACTGCCAATTTTATTATCTCAAAACCACCCTGATTTTGAGATAATTGTGGCTGAAGACCGTTCTTATGATGAAAGTTTTGAGTATTTATATGACCTAAGAGCGCAAAATCCACTTTTGCGCATTGTACGTGTAGATGAAACTCCAACACACATTACACATAAAAAATATGCGCTTACGCTTGCCATAAAAGCTGCAAAAAATGAAATTTTGTTGTTTACTGATGCTGATTGTATGCCACAAAGCAATAATTGGATAACAGA
Organism: Raineyaceae bacterium; assembly: GCA_043771315.1. Lineage (GTDB taxonomy): Bacteria > Bacteroidota > Bacteroidia > Cytophagales > Thermonemataceae > JANYGM01. The sequence continues at coordinate 5,587 of JAYVHJ010000430.1, read as the reverse complement.
AATGAGTAGGCAATTTTTAGTAGAAAAATTAGAAAATAAAACAAAAGAAAAAGCTATTATTCTCGGGATTTCACCCTATTTTGATATAAATTTTCAACAGAAAAATCAAGAAGAAAGCCAAGAAAAATCAACAGAAAAAGCAAATAAAACTGGTTTTTCGTTCTTAAATTTTATTATTCAGTACGAAACTTTTTATACTGTTCTGCAATATATATGTTTCGCACTTGCAGGCGCACCTTATATGGGCGTTGGGCGCAATCTTTCTTACAAAAAAAGCCTTTTTATGAATGCCAATGGCTTTAATGACTTTCAGAAATTATTGAGTGGAGATGATGATTTATTTATAAATCAACAAGCAACAAGCAAAAATGTAGGCATTTGCATCAGTAAAGAAAGCCATATCAAAACTTATCCAAAAAAAACTTGGAAAGATTGGTATCACCAAAAAGTGCGTCATCTCACCACAGGCAAATATTATAAACTACAAAGTAAGGTTTTATTGGGATTTTATAATTTTTCAACGGTAGGTTTTTGGATAAGTCAAATTATTATTTTACCTTTAATTGTTGGTTATCTTGTTACTAATAATAACCTGGCAACTATTGATGCGAAAATACAACTAATTATACTACTTTTTGGTGTGATTAGTTTGCTTGTTATGATAATAAAACCACTTTTCTTTGTGTTGAGTGCAAAAAAAATGAGTTTGAAGGTCAATTTTTTGGGTGTATTATTTTTTGATTTTTTATATGTTTTTTATATGTTAATTATTGGAACTATTGCAATTTTTACGAAAACAGCAAGATGGAAATAAATAAAAAATTTTCAGATAAAGCTTTGGAAGATTTTAGGCTCATAGAACTTGCTTTGCAAGGCAATCAAGGGGCTTATGCAGATCTTATGCAACGCTACAACCGCTCACTTTATCATACAATTTTGAAAATGGTACGCAATGTAGATGATGCAGAAGACCTTACTATTGAGGCATTTACGAAGGCTTTTAAGAGTTTGGATAAATTTAGGCAAGATTATACTTTTAGTACGTGGCTTTTCAGAATTGCAACCAATAATTGTATTGATTTTATCAGAAAAAAGAAAAATGTAACAGTTAGTTTAGATGGATTTTATGTTGATGTCAATGGTGAAGAGTCTGGAATGGACGTGAGAGATACGCAACTCAACCCACAAGAAGAAACTATAAAACTACAAGATGAGGCACAAATGCGGGCTATTGTAGCAAAACTTCCACCCAAATACCGCAAAATAGTATCTTTACGCTACTTTGAAGAACTTTCTTATGAAGAAATAGCAGTAGAACTTGATATACCACTTGGAACAGTCAAAGCGCAACTTCATAGAGCAAAAGAGTTGCTTTTAGATATGGTTAAAGATAAAAAACTGGAACTTAGAGAGAAAAACTAAGCATTTTTGATTTATGAAAGAAAATCAAAAATTTTCCATAAAAAACCGCCTAAAAAGTTTTAAATATGCTTTTAATGGTTTAAAAATTTTATTGAAAGAAGAACACAATGCAAGAATACATTTGCTAATAACCATTATAGTGATTTTTTTTAGTTTTATACTAAATATCTCCTTTTTAGAATGGATAGCCATTATTTTTGCTATTGGAATGGTTTTTGCGCTAGAAATAATTAATTCTGCTATTGAAAATATAGCGGATTTTGTTTCTCCTGAAAAACATGAAATGATAGCTAAAATCAAAGATTTAGCTGCTGCCGCCGTTCTAGTAGGCGCAATAAGTGCTTTTTTAGTAGGAATAATCATTTTTATTCCAAAAATAATATCACTTTTCTAAAATAATATCATACTTCTTTCCTCCACACAAAAATGCTCAGAACACTCCAAAACACCATTTCAGAACACAACAAACGCAACGAAATAATTTTAATGCTTTTGATGAGTATTCTGTGCTTTACTTTCTCTGTTTTTAGGGTTTTTTATTCAGAGTCCAAATTATTTTTATTTCTAAATTGGAATTTATTTTTGGCGTTTATTCCTTGGCTTTTGAGTACGCTAGTTATCATAAAACCTACATTACAAAATAATAAAATCACACTTTGGGTACTACTTTTTACGTGGATATTATTTTTTCCAAATGCACCCTACATACTTACAGATTTGTTTCATTTAGGTAGAAAATCTGCTATGCCATTATGGTTTGACCTTATTTTGATACTTTCATTTGCTTGGACAGGCTTATTATTTGGTTTTCTTAGCTTGTGGAATATTGATAATCTTCTCAAAAAAACATTTTCAGAAAAATGGGTAACTGCTATTATTATTGGACTTTTGTTTTTGAGTAGTTTTGGTATTTATTTGGGTAGATACTTGCGCTGGAATAGTTGGGACATTATGACGCACCCTTTTGCCCTTTTATGCGACATCACAGACCGTTTTATCAACCCATTTGCACACCCAAGAACTTGGGGAGTTACAATATTTATGGGGATATTTTTAAATATGATGTATTGGTCTTTTAAACTAATTAAAAACCAAGAAGTACAAAAGAAATATCATAATGAGCATTATTAGACTAGAAACCATCATTAATGCGCCCATTGAAAGAGTTTTTGACCTCGCAAGAAGCATAGATTTACATAAAATATCTACAGAACATACCAACGAACAAGCTATTGCAGGCAAAATAAGTGGACTTATAAATCTCAATGAAACAGTAACGTGGCGAGCCAAACATTTTGGTATTTATCAAAAACTAACAGTAGAGATTTTTAAATATGAGAAACCATTTTTATTTGTTGATAGAATGACCAAAGGCATTTTCTCAAAAATGGAACACTTACATCAATTTGAAACATATCAAAGTCAAACCAAAATGACGCAAACGAAAATGATAGACATTTTTGAATTTGATGCGCCTTTTGGTCTGTTGGGTAAGATTATTGAGTTTTTATTTCTCAAAAAATATATGACTAAATTCCTAATTATTAGAAATCAGACCATAAAACAAATAGCAGAAAGTGAAGACTGGAAGAAAATTTTAAGCGTTTCTTAAAAATCATAGCCAAGTGTAAGATACAACTTAGCTTTATCTGCTATTTTCAAGTCTTCTACTGCCCAAGCGGCATCTATTTTGAGATAATAACTTGAAATTATAGTACGTATTCCAGTACCCACACTCATCAAAATGGGGCTTTTATAGTTCTGAACAGTAACAAAAAATGGCGGATTAACAATACTTTTTGTATTAAGATTATTATCTCTATCCCAAAAATACCCTTTGCTCCAAGCTGTTCCTGCATCTGCAAAAGCAGTTATTTGAAGATTTTTGAAGAAATTAGAAGAAATAGAATTTTTAAGAAGATACTTAATAATAGGAAAACGTAGCTCTGCATTGATAACAAAAAAGTTTTTACCTGCCAATTTATTGTAGTTGTAACCACGTAAAGTAGTAGCAAATTCATTGAAAAGCAAATCACTATTATCCACATTTGGAGCAGTTTCTAGTGGGTCTATTTTGCCTCCACCGCCATCTTTTTGCCCACCAACCCAGTTATCCATACCTCCAAGCATATAAGTTTTTGGTTTTGCACCACCAAAAGCACCAAAAGCAAAACGAGTAGCAAAAATAATATCTTTGTTGATAGGCTGATAATTACGGATATCTACAAACAAATTACTAAAACTTTCTTTGAGTTTTAGGCTTACATTATATTCATAAAAAACTCTCATACGAGTTCCAGACATCATATTTAAGCCAGAATTTGTAGTATTATCATACATATATTCTATTTTTGTATGCACATATTGCCTCACTACAGTAGGCGCACTCAAAGGCGCAACACCTGCGGAAGCTATCAGATTTATATCCACAAAACGACTATCCATATAACCACCAGTTGCAGACAAGCGCATTGCATTCGTAAACGGAAGGGCGGCAGTTGCAGAGAATTTATTAGATGCGTAGCGTTGAGATTGTACCGTATTGAAGTTCACACCTAAACTTTTGCGGTCATAACGCAGTGACAAATCAATTTTTTCAGCGACATAATTATATTGAAGATAATAATTACTACTTTTAAAATCCAAAATACCCAAAATACCGGCTTTTATTCTATGATTTTCTAATAAATCACTCAAATTTATTTCTGCCAATGCACCAAAACCTCTCAAAGGGTCATTTATAAGCGTTGTAACACTTTGGTCTGCCGTAAAACGTGGCTCGTATGGATATGCGCCACGAATATCTACACGTTTAAAAGGCTGATTTTGGTTATTATTTTTCAGAAATTGTGCTGGTTTTGCCTTAAATTCCGCTAAGATTTTAGGGTCAAATTGATAATCATCAGTATCAATAATATTGGGATTATAGGGCTTAGCTGGAATAGTGTCGTTGAGTTTTTCATTATTTTTTTCTGTATTTTTTTCAATTTTTTTGATTTCTTGTTTCACTGTAAGCCTTTCTCCTCGTGCCTGCAAAAGCTCCATACGTGTTGTAATAGCCGTTTTTTCTTTTGGAGAAATATCAAAATCACGCTTCAAAGCAATGATTTCTCTTCTGCCTGCAAGCATACGAAAGACAAAATCTTTGGTAGTTGTATTGATGGAAAAACTACGAATGTCTTGCTTAAAATTGGTGATATTTTCTATTTTATAAGAATTATTTGTATTATTAAAATTATTCAAAACAGTATTCTTATTATCATCTAAACTATCATTTGGATTACCTTTATTTGGGTTTAAATCTAGTTTTTGCAAATTATTGATACCATTTTCATCACTCAAAAAGAATACAGTTGAGCTATCCGCCATAAACGGTTGTGTATGATGTGCAGTTGTGTGTGTCAGGCGTGTAACGGCTATTTTGGAAACATTTGGATTATACAAATAAAGACTATATTCGTCATTTATTTTACTGAAATCTCCTTTATTTTTAAGTTTCAAAGTATCAGAAATGCGGTTGGAAGAGAACAGAATAACATTATTGCTTTTTCCTACAAAAACTGGGTCAGTGTCGTCATACAAATCATCTGTAATATTTTCGTTGTTTTGGTCTTCCAAACGGTAGATAGACAAATCATTTTTTCCTGCACGCACTTCCACGCCACCTTGCCTATCACTACTAATAAGTAAATGTGAGCCATCAGCAGAAAAATCAAAACCTGTAACCACATTAAAAAACTCTCTATCTTGCTTATAAACGAACTTTTTACGAGGTTTTTTCTCACCTCTCATCTTGAAAATCCTAAAATAAGAGTTGCCTTTTCTTTTATAGCAAATGGCTAATTGCTCATCATCAGACCACGCCAAAAGTGGTAATTCTGTGTTGATACGTTGTGTATTTAGTTGAAAATTAGCACGTAAAACGACTCTTTTCTTATTATTTTTAAGATTTTTGACAATTACACGAGTGCGCCCTTTGACGTTTTCAGAATAGGCAACATATTTGCCTGTTGGGTCAATTTTGAGTTCATTAAAAACACGCCCTTTGGCATTAAATTTGCGCAATTTCTTGTCCCAAGTAGCTTTCGTATAGTTTTTGTCCGCTTTTGTTGCTTGTTCTTTATAAAATTTTCTCCATTCTATCAAAAAAGTATCAAAATCAACC
>JAYVHJ010000429.1:0-17060 GCA_043771315.1 Raineyaceae bacterium | reverse complement strand
GCCCATGGTTTTACAGGCTAAAAATTTATCCGATTTGTAATAATGTGCTAATTCTGTTTTAAGCTGATTAGTATTTTCTTCGGAAGAAATATCATCCTTTGCCATGACGGACATTAATTCATAAATTCGTTGATTTTCAACCTTTAATCGTCCTGAAATTAATGAGCGTTCTTCGGTGCGATATTGTTCAACGGATTCAGAAGTCATGTATTTCATGCCCATTTCAATCAATGGGTTATTTTGTTTAAAATATTGGGGCATATAAACGGTTCTCTTACCTTCGTAGGACTGTTGGTCAAAATCTATGGCTCGGATTCGGTAATAATCCTCCTCAAAATCTGGGGTAATGTCCACCACAAAATTAGACGAGTGCATATCACCTAAAAGGATAACCAAACATCGTTCATTAAATTTAATAAATTCTTTTGCCAAACGTACTTTATTTAGTTCTGGGCGTTTGAGATAGGTTTTTATAAAAGCATCACCAGGAATCCCTGCAATATGTTCTTCTATAAGTGTTTCTTTATGTACCAAAAAATTGATACGGTTGGGCGACAACAAATGCTCCAATTCCAAACCATACAAACGAGAAGCATCAGCACGTTTTACATAAAAATAGTCATAATTATCATTAAAACGGTTTATTACACGAATACGGAACGGATTTGAGTTACCAAAACTACAAAAATCTATTCTATCTATGTTCAAATGCTCCATTACTCCTGCTTCTCCACCAGTTTTGAGAATAGCATAAACATTTGTCAAATGATGATTTAGTTCTTGTATGATGTGTTGAGGATAAATAACTGTAAACCAAAGTGTATCTTGTCCTTTCGTATCCACTAGTGGAAAAGCCTGTGAATATTGCATCAAATCATCATATTTGAGTAATAATTGTGTATCTCTTTGGTATTTACGAAGATAAATTTTTAAATCTTTGCTAATCAGGTAGGAAGGTTTTTTCTTAGAAATATTGACCATATTTTTGTACGTTGTTAAAAAAAGGCAACTGTTTAGGTTTGTAGATACGTCACCGCAGTGCGTATCCACGTAGAACAACACGAAAGTAAATAAAAGGATAACAATTGATTTGGTATAAATACATTGTGCTACGTGGATACGCACTGCGGTGGCGTATCTACAAATACATTATTTATGACCTAAACAGTTACAAAACATCAATACAAAACCGTAATATGTCCTTTGAATTTTTTCTGATTATAATCCAAATAATAGTAATATAAGCCACTAGGCAAATTTTCTGCTTTCCATTTAAAATCTTTATCATTTGTTTGATAAACTTCTTTTCCCCAACGGTTGTAAACTACAAAACTACGAAAACTATAGGTACAATTTTCTTTTGGTAAATTATCTAGTGCATAATAGGCGTTTTTTCCATCTCCATTGGGCGTAAATACATTATAAGGTATGAATTTAGAGAAATCTATTTCTATTTCTTTGATTTTTACACGTATTACTAGACTTTCAGCAACTGGTGGACAGCCGTCTTTTTGCGCTATATTAAACTTTATTTTTAGGTTGATTTGCTCATTGGGCTTTAAATATCCACAAAAAGTGGTAAGCAAAAACGAAGATTGGAGCGTTCCTGTGCCTGTTTTGGGTGTAAAACTTGCATTATATTGCCCAAAATCAATATTTATATCTTTTTCATCAGTACCAGAGGCAGAAAGCGTAATAATGCCATTATTAGGGTCTTTTCCTTCAATATCAATGCGTAAAACATCATTTAAGTCTAATATTGCCTCTTGCGTGATGGGGTTGAAATTAGCTGTACTTCCTACAATAGTAATAATTGGCAAAATAGCAGAATTTGGCGTAATTCTTACATCAATTATTAGGATAGCTTCACTTTGCACACAATCATCTTGTTGCATTACTTTAAACTTTATTTTTAAATTTGTTGGCTGATTAAGGGGCAAAGCGGTACAAAGAGGCGTAAACAAAAATGAAGAACGCAACGTCCCTGTGCCTGTTTGTGTCGCAAAACTAGCTCTATATTGATTAAAATTGATAATTGTACCGTTGGCATCTGTACCACTAGCAGAAAGCATAATCAAACGGTTGTTTGCGTCACTTGCTTCCACATCAACACGCAAAACTTCATCTACTGCCACGTTTGCCGTTTGCGTGATAGGATTAAAATTAGATGTACTTCCTACAATAGTAATAACTGGAGGAATAATTGGTTTTGGCGCAATTCTTACATCAACTATTAGACTATCAGCACGTTGCACACAACCGTTTTGCTGACGCACTTTAAATTTTATTTTTAAATCAACGGCTTGATTAAGTGGTAGAGAGGCGCAAGTAGGTGTAAGCAAAAACGAAGAATTTTGCACACCAGTACCAGTTCTTGTAGTAAAACTTGCTCCATATTGATTAAAATTGATAATTGCACCGCTTGCATCAGTACCACTAGCAGAAAGTGTGATTAAATCATTATTAGGGTCACTTGCTTGCACATCAAGACGCAAAAAATCACCCAATACCACGTTTGCCGCTCGTGTAAGCGTATTATAATTGGGTGTACTTCCCACAATAGCAATAAGTGGTGTTGTGGGAGGTTTTGGAATAACAAACAATGTTACACGTGTGGTAGCCGTACCGACAGTTGGGCAACCAGCATCAAAAATCTGTATATCAAAAATAAATTTGTCAGTTGGCGAGGTACTAACTTTACAAACATTCCAACAGATAGTAGTCTGTACCACACCAGTTGCGCCTATTGGCAACCTTGTTGTGGTAATGGTATAGTCGGCACTAGTAAAATTTGTACTCACAGGAATAACCCTAATTTGTGTAATTATATCACCTGGCGTATCTCGCATAACAAGTGTCATACAATTTGGGTCATTATTGCTAAAATCCATTACCATATCTGCTGTAGAATTGTAGATATTGCCTTGTGGTGTGTTTAAAGTAAGTATTGGTGGAATATTACTGGGGCAAATTTTTACCAAAAACTGAAAATCTCGTTTTATTTCACCTATTTTCACGCCTGCCCTAAATTCTTCACATTTGACAGAAAAAACAAAAAGTCCAGCTAAACTTGGATTTACAGAAAGTACACCTGTAGTAGCATTGATGGACAAAGGTTGCCCTACGACACTTGGAATGGCATTATTGGCACTAAATCCTGCAGCCCAATTTACATCAGGAATAAGTGCAGGATAAGAACTTGGAGGACCTGTAGGAACATTAAACGGTGAAGATGTTGTATTCCCAGCAAAAGCACCATTATAAGGGGTTACAAGCGAGTAAACAAGAACATCACCGTCTAGGTCTGTTCCACCAAAATTAATAGTAGAACTTTGATTGACACAAAGATAATCACTTGGCGGAAGCCCCAAATCTGGAGAAGTATTCCTAAAAGGCAATCCAGCACTTATAATAGCAGGAAATTCTGCATAAAAAGCATTTGCAGCAGCACCAGGAACAGTAATATTTGTAATCACACTATTTCTGCAACATCTCTCCCAAACCATTAAATAGCCTCCTATTTCGCTATAAAGTGTAGGATTTAGCACAATATCAAGAGAATACAAAATAATATTAGTAGAAAGTGCGCCAGTTTGGCAAGCATCACTACTATATGGTATGTTTGTTTGGCTTATTTGATTAAGCGTAAAAAATTCTATTAAATTCCGAGAGGTTTTGCTATAAACACCAACATTTAACGTAGGGTCTATTGCAGCAGGTGAGCCATTGATATTGTCAAAATAAACATTAAGAACAATCCTATAATTGTTGTTTGTACCAAGATAGATAAGTCTTACCTCTCCGCCTACAATATGCGTGGCGTGGCTTTTAAATGAGAAAAAGCATAAACAAAGAACTATAAACAGTATTTTTCTCATAATATTTTATCATAAGTAATAGAGAAGAGATGCAAAAAGTTGTACACAAAGTTACAAAAAATAAGGCAAAACAAAAATATTATCATAAAAATAAAGTTTTTTTTATATTTTTGTAAAAAATAATAGAAAATAATTTAAGAAAAATAAAAATCTTATGAAAATTTTAGGAATAATCCCAGCTAGATACGCCTCAACTCGTTTTCCTGCCAAAGCTATGCACCTTATTGAAGGCAAAACAATGGTACAACGTGTTTTAGAACGTTCTTTGAAAGCAACAGCACTTACAAATGTGGTAGTAGCCACAGACCACGAAATTATTTTTAATCATATAAAAACACTTCAACAAACACCCATAATGACGCAGGAAAGCCATCCAAGCGGCACAGACCGTTGTCAGGAAGCACTCCAACAAGCAGAAAAATTGTTTGGTGTAAAATATGATTTTGTGCTTAATATTCAAGGAGATGAACCTTTTATACGTCCTGCACAAATAAATGCCCTTTGTGAAGCACTTTCTAAAGATACAGAACTTGCAACACTTATCAAAAAAATTTCTTCAGAAGAAGAACTTTCAGACCCTAACGAGGTCAAAATAACTATGAATACAGCACAAGAAGCCCTTTATTTTAGTAGAAATATCATTCCATATCTTCACAAACACAAAAGAGAAACTTGGCTAAAAAACTATGATTTTTATAAGCACGTGGGTATGTATGCGTACAGAACGGATATTTTGGAGAAGATAACCAAACTTTCAGTTTCTGGTTTGGAGGAAATGGAGAGTTTGGAGCAGTTGCGCTGGCTGGAAAATGGTTTTAAGATAAAACTTGTCAAAACGGACATTGACAGTTTTTGTGTTGATGTAATAGAAGATTTGAATAGAATGGATTTGAAGGCATTTTTGGAAGAAGAATAATGCTTTTTTTACTTTGTGGTTTGTTTTCTTACAAACCACAAAGTTTTTATAATATTTTCAGTTCTAAAATCTAAACTCATATCCCAACGTAAAAACATACTCACGAGAAAGCCCATCAGTATTCCTCAAACGGCTTATACCATCAAAAACCTGCCTACCAAAACCTACTTTTAAGGCAGATTGTGTATCAAAATTATAATTAGCACTTGTCAAAACCGTAAAAGCAAAACCTTGCGTCCCATCAACTTTTATACGTACATTGGTGGCTGGGTCAAGTATTTCATCTTTATTAAAACGGTAAATAGCCAAACCTCCCACTTGAAAGCCAAATTTTGCAAAGCGCAAACTTTTTTCTATACGTATCATTCCGTCTGTGCCACGTTTGAGAGCTTGCGACACAGGATAACGCCTAGCGTTTTGCTCATCTTCATTATTTTTCCAAAGTCCCCACTTAAATTTGCTATCTATCTCATTTAGAGGGTGTTGTATGCCCACACCCACAAGCCAGCCACGTGTAATCCACGAACCCCCAATCACAATATCATATGTCCCAAGACTCGTCTGATAATACATTGGAAGCACAATATTATCTTTACTTGTTTTGTTTACGCCTCCAATAGGGATTTTTGTACCAATGGTTACATTTATTTGATTTTTTTCAGAAAAATACACATTTCTAGAAAAACTTAAAACTATGTCAGAAAGCCCTTGCGTATTTGCTAAAGGCGCACTCACATACATATAAGGCACTTTTAGCTGGAAAGTATTTTTTTTGCCAACACCAATATTAAAATCAAGATTAGTTACAAAAATATCATCATCAAATTTTGTAACACCTAAATATTGTCCAAGTTCCACAGAACGCAAACGCACATTCATTGCTTTATTGAATTTTTGACTAGGTTTTAGTGCACCCATTGTGCAAAAACCTGCATCACTGCAACCCTGCGCTATTATTTTATTAGAAATTCCAATAAAAAAGCTACAAATAAGAAAAATATATGATGTGTGATGTGTGATGTGTGATATCTGACGTATCACAAGCTTTGAGAGTAAAATAAATTTCATAATAGTAAGGTGAGAAAAGTTAAAAAAATATGATTTTGGAATAATATTATGGTAAAAGCGGTTCATTAAATCTTCGTGGTTTGTGTCCCTACAAACCACAATGAGGTAGTACAACTAACGACAAAAAAATACATTGTTTGTCGTTGTTGGTGGTTTGTGGGGACACAAACCACGAAGATTTTATCAAAAATAAAACAGTTAGCAAATATAGTTATTTCTCTCAAAATAGTATCAAAAATAATGCAAAAAAATATTTTTCTGAACTTTCTAGGCATTTTTTGAGTATTAAGAAAAGGAGTTTTAATCAATAATATACTTCAATAATAAATAACAAACTAATATTTACGTCTTAATCTTTATGAATTACAAAAAAATGATTGTGGCTGCTTTAATAGCAACTTCTTTTTCCATTTCAACACAAAATTTACAAGCACAAGGCTTAAAAGTACCTGCACCAAGTCCATCACAAACACTCAAACAAAGTTTTGCTTTGTCTGAAATTACAGTAGAATACTCTCGTCCTAGTACAAAAGGACGTGCTATTTATGGTGAATTAGTTCCTTTTGGCAAAACGTGGCGTACTGGTGCAAATGGTGCTACCAAAATTACGTTTGGTGAAAACGTGACAGTAGAGGGGCTTGCTGTTCCTGCTGGTACTTATGCGCTCTATTCTATTCCAAACAAAGATAGTTGGGAGCTTATGCTTTACAAAGACCTTACTTTGGGTGGAAATGTGGCTGACTATAAAGCAACAGAAGAACTTGGACGTTTTAAAGTAAAGCCTACAATGCTTGCAAGTAAAGTAGAAACTTTTACTGTGAATATTGCTGATATTGCACCAAACATGGCGAATATTGAGCTTTTATGGGAGCAGACACGTGTGGCTTTCAGCGTAAAATCTGATATTGACACCAAAATAATGAAAAACATAGAAACTTCTCTTGCTGCTGATACTCGTCCTTATTTTCAGGCAGCTACCTATTATTTTGAGAATGGAAAAGACATCAAAAAAGCCTCTGAATGGGTAAATAAAGCTGTTGAACTTAACCCAAAAGCCTATTGGATAGCACTTTTGAAAGCTAAAATTCAAATGAAAATGATGGACAAAAAAGGTGCTTTGGCAACTGCAGCAGACGTAATTAAACTTGCTACAGAAGGCAAAAATGATGATTATGTCAAAATGGGTGAGCAAGCGTTAGCTGATGCTAAGAAAATGAAATAATTTTTAGTTTTTTTGCATCTATCAAAAAAGATACTTATATTTGAACTGTCGTCTAGCCATGACATAATGGATTTAAGAGTGAGAAAACGAAAAATAGGTAGTCAAACGTAAGTTGGGCTACCTATTTTTTGTTTTCAGAATGATTTTTAGCAAGTTTTGGGTTTCACGCTTATCAAAAAATAGTTATTTTTGTGTTATAAAATCCTACAAATTTTGTTAAAACAACTAAAAAAATGAATGAAAATGCAAACAATAATCTTAACTATGACAGAATTGCAACTGCCATAACTTACATCAAAGAAAACTTCAAAAAACAGCCAAACCTTGACGAAATAGCAGAAAAAGTGCATCTTAGCCCTTTTCATTTTCAACGGATTTTTACGGAATGGGCAGGCGTGAGTCCCAAAAAATTCTTGCAATATATCAGCATAGAATACGCAAAAAATATCCTCAAAGAACCAAAAAGCACTTTATTTGATGTCGCACACGAAACAGGTTTGTCTGGAACAGGGCGTTTGCACGACCTTTTTATGAATATTGAAGGTATGACTCCTTATGAGTTTAAAAATAATGGTGAAAATCTTAGCATCAATTATAGTTTTTATGAAAGTCCTTTTGGAGAAATTTTGGTTGCTTCTACTACGAAAGGCATTTGTTATATGGCATTTGTTGATAATCAAGAAAATAACCAAGAAACTGCTTTTAAAAGCCTTCAAAACAACTTTTCTAAGGCAAATTTCAATGAAACAAAAGATATTTTTCAAGAAAATGCACTTGCTTTTTTTGAGCAAGATTTTAACACAAATTCTGATAATAATAAAAATATTCCCAAGATAAAACTTCACCTAAAAGGTACAGAGTTTCAGCTAAAAGTCTGGGAAATGTTGCTTAAAATACCATTAGGAGAACTTTCTACCTACGGAAATATAGCAGAAAAAATAAATAATTCTAGTGCTACAAGAGCCGTAGGAACAGCTATTGGCAAAAATCCTGTGGCATTTCTTATTCCTTGCCACCGTGTAATTCAAGCAAGCGGAATGATAGGCGGTTATATGTGGGGAACAACACGAAAAACGGCTATTATTGGCTGGGAAGCTGCAAAAAGCAATAAATTTGATTTATAAAAAAAATAATGGTAATTTTGCTAAACAAACTAAATATTTACTTATGATAAAAATATTGTTATTTTCTTTTTTGCTGTTAATGTCTGGCAAAACCGTATTTGCAGGCGTTTCTGATAATAAAAATGCTAATTATTGTTTAGTGGAAAGCGTAAAAAAGCATAATTTTAGCTTTTCTACTGCTGAAAATCTTATTAAAAACAATCCTAAAAAGAAAAAAGAAATCCGCAAAAAAACACGTAAAAAAGGTGTCAAATACTATATTTTTGCCGTTTTGATTGCAAGCACAATAGGTATTTTAGGCATTGATAGGCTTTATTTGCGCTACAAACCTATGTGGTTGCTTAAATTATTTACTCTTGGTGGTTTGGGCGTTTGGTGGCTTATTGATTTGTTTAGGATTATAGCACAAGATTTAAAACCTAAAAACGGTGAATATGATGTATAAACAATCAATTTCATTGTTTTCTGATAAAACAGCTAATTTGTTGCCTTTTGATGGTATAGTAAACTATTTTGGCAAAGTATTATCTCAAAAAGAGATAAAAAGTTATTTTGATAGTCTTTTGCATACGCTTGCGTGGGAAAATGATGAAGCCATTATTTTTGGAAAACACATCATTACGGCTAGAAAAGTAGCTTGGTATGGTGATAAAGCCTATTTTTATAAATATTCTGGTATTTCTAAAACTGCACTTTTGTGGACTACTGAACTACTTTCTCTCAAAAACATCATAGAAAATCTTACTGGAAACACGTTTAACTCGTGTTTGTGCAATCTTTATCATAATGGAAACGAAGGTATGGCGTGGCATAGTGATGACGACAAATATCTCCAAAAAAATAGCCCTATTGCTTCTTTGAGTTTTGGTGCAGAACGCAAATTTTCTTTCAAACATAAAAAGTCAAAAGAAAATAATACTGAAAATGTAGATATTTTGCTGGAAAATGGAAGTTTACTTTTGATGAAAGATGACACACAAACTAACTGGCTACATTCTTTACCAAAAACAACCAAAATACAAACACCAAGAATAAACCTTACTTTTAGGACAATTTTGATGCCTGCCACAACATAATTTTATAAATTTTATGTTTAAGCAAGTTTGAAAATGCACTAAAATGTTGGGTGCGACAAAAGTCTCACCCAAGAAAATTATATAAATTTTATTTATTATTTTTTATAATGTCAAATTGTAGCTGCATCAATTACATAGCGGTAACGAGCTTCTTTATTCACTACTTTTACCCACGCTTCATTTATTTCTTCTGCTTTAATAATTTGTATGTGCGGATAAATTTTATTTTCTGCACAATAGTCCATTACCTCTTGTGTTTCAGATATGCCACCAATCAACGAACCATTGAAATTTACTCGGTTAAAAGCCATATTGGTATTATTAATCATCAGCTCTCCATTGATAGGTAACCCTACTTGCGTGAAGTAACCATACGGTTTTACACAAGAAATATAATTTGACATCTCATACGCATAAGGCACGGTTGAAATCATAAAATCCATTTTTCCAAACCACGGTTTTAAATCTTCTCCTGAGTTCACAACAATTACTTCTTTTGCACCAAAACTCTTGATGTCGTTTACTTTTGAAGGAGAAGTGGTGAAAGCATATACATCTGCACCTTTTGAAACAGCTAACTTAACTGCTATATGTCCTAACCCTCCAATGCCTACAACCCCAATTTTATCACCTTTTTTGAATTTTACTTTCATCATTGGCGAATAGGTAGTAATGCCTGCGCAAAGCAAGGGCGCAGCATATTGCAACGCTATGCTGTTAGGGATTTTGATGGCAAAATGTTCTGTTACTACAATGTTGTTGGAGTATCCGCCTTGTGTTATTCCTGTTGGTGATGATTTTTCAGGAGTGCCATAAGTGCCTACCATACCTGTAGTTTCGCAATGTTGCTCCTCGTCATTTTTGCAACTTTCGCATTTCATACAACTATTTACCATACAACCAACGCCTGCTTTGTCTCCAACTTTAAACCTGATTACATTTTTTCCGACTGCTGATACTATTCCCGCAATTTCGTGTCCTGGCACTTGTGGGTATTGCTGTTTTCCCCAGTGTCCTTTTATGGTGTGAATGTCGGAGTGGCAAATTCCGCTAAACTTGATGTCAATTAAGATATCATTGTCGCCAAGTGCTCTGCGTTCAAAATTCCAAGAAACTAATTTTCCTTGTTCGTCCTTTCCTGCGTAGCCTTTTGAATTTATGTTCTTGCTCATATTGTACGTTTTACCCGTTTGTGAAAAAAGTTGAACTGAATTTGCTAGCAATACCCCTGCTCCTGCTAGTGATACTTGCCGAATAAATCCTCGTCTTAATTGATTTTTTTTGTCCAGCATTATTGGTCAGTTTTGGCGTGTTGCTGGCACAAAGTTAAGCATCATTAAAAAAAATGTTTTACACAATTAAGTGTTTAAGTTGCATCTTTCGCTCAAAGGCGCAGAACGCAAATTTACTTTCAAACATAAAAAACACAAGAAAATAACATCAAAAACGTGGATATTTTGCTGGAAAATGGTAGTTTACTTTTAATGAAAGATGATATACAAGCTAATTGGCTACATTCTCTAGCAAAAACAACCAAAATCAAACACTAAGCATAAATCTTTTAGGACAGTCTTGATGCCATAATGTTTTTCTCTATTCACATATTGCCGTCTTGTAAAAAATTGGAATAATTAGATAATTGTAATAAAAAAATATTATTTTTGCACTATCAAAAATAAAAAAAATCAAATGAAAATAATCAAATATTTTATTTTTTGTCTTCTGATAGGAAATCTATCCGCACAAGAAATTACGCCCAACAATAAAAACAGTAAAAACCTTAAACAAGGACGCTGGACAGTTTATGTAGCAAAAGATAGAACAGAAACATCTATCATAGAAAATAGTATGCTTTATGAGATAGGTGAAATGAAAAATAGTAAAAAACAAGGCTTATGGACAACATACATTACAAAAACGAAACAAAAATTAACTGAAATCAATTATATGGATGGTAAAAAGAATGGAATATACTACGAGTACAATAGTGATGGAAAAATGGTGGCAAAAGGTACTTTAATAAATGGTAAGGCACAGGGCTTATGCACTTGGTATTATCCAGATGGAAAAAAGGAAGCAGAAGTACTTTATAAAGACGGAAATAGAAAAGGGGAATACAAGGAATTTGACCAAAAAGGAGAGGTAACAATAATAGGTAATTATAAATACAACCGCAGGCAAGGAAATTGGATAATGAAACTTAATGAAAAAGGAGAGGAAATACTTGACTGCGACAATGACAGGCACAAAGATACAGCAGTTTGCTACACTTTAGGTAAAATGCGAGATAATAGGAAAGAAGGCTTATGGACAGTTTATGAAATGAAAACAAAAACTAAAATAGCTGAAATTGACTATGTGAATGGCATAACAGACGGTCTTTTTGTACTATATCATAATGGGAAAATACTAGAAAAAACAAGCTACACTATGGGCGTAAAAAATGGTAAATACCAAAAATTCAATGAAAAAGGAGAATTAATAAAAGAATATAACTACAAAATGGAGAATACGCAAACTAATTGGTTACATTCTCGCTAAAAAACAACATCTTATCTTAGAAAAGTACAATTTTTGAAAAAAGATTGTACTTTTTTTGTTTTATTTTGAAATAAATTTGTTTTGTAAGAATTTAGTCGTACCTTTGCACTCGGAAATAAAGAGAGGGCTAGCGTTGCTAGTTGCTAGCATTGGGCTAGAAAGTGTCAAGGCACAAGAGCAAAGCTGCTAATCAAATAGCGCAAAACCTGCTACGTGTAACACTGGTTGTGTAAATCTTCTACATATTTCCTCTATACCTCTTTGTAATTCTGCTAGTACATTTTTCGTGGAAAGTTTTGTGAAATTTTTATAAGTTTTTAATTAGCGTAGCATTAAAGCGTACTGCTAACTTCATAAAAAAGGGTCGTTTTCTTCAAAAGTGTTTGTGGAATTGGAAAGAAGGTTGTTTGAGCTAGTGATTTTAGCGTGATGCTAATTCATAACTCTGTTAATTATTCTTTCACTCTTCAAAACCAAAAAAATGAAGAAAATTCTTTTTACAGAGCTTCCATTGTCGGAGGCTGTGCAACAATCTGTTGCTGATATGGGCTTCACTGAAGCTTCTGCTATCCAATCTCAAGCTATTCCTTTCCTTTTAGATGGTCGTGACGTAATTGGTCAGGCGCAAACTGGTACAGGTAAAACTGCCGCTTTTGGTATCCCCGCTATTGAAAAAATAGACATTAATCTTAAAGCAACACAAGCTCTTATCTTGTGTCCTACTCGTGAACTTGCTGTGCAAGTTGCGGAGGAAATCAAAAAACTTACAAAACATTCTAGAGGTATTTTTTCTACTGTAGTTTATGGTGGAGTGCCTATCACAACGCAAATCAGCGCATTAAGACGTGGTGTTCATATTGTTATTGGTACGCCAGGACGTGTGATTGACCATATTGAGCGTGGTACTTTGGTACTTGACGAGCTTAAAATGATGGTACTTGACGAAGCAGATGAAATGCTAAATATGGGTTTCCGTGAAGATATTGAACATATTTTGGAACAAACGCCAGCAGAAAAACAAACTATTCTTTTCTCTGCAACAATGGCTAAGCCTATCTTGGATATTGCTCGTAGATTTATGAATAAGCCAGAAATGGTAAAAGTGGCTACTGAAAAATTGACTGTTTCTAATATTTCTCAGTTCTATTTTGAAGTAAAACAAAATAATAAATTGCCTTTGATGACTCGTTTGATAGACAAACATAATCTTCAATTGATGCTTGTTTTCTGTAATACAAAACGCTCTGTTGATGAATTGACAGGTGAATTGCAAGAACTAGGACACAATGCAGAGGCTTTGCACGGTGATTTGAACCAAAACCAACGTAACAACGTGATGCGTAAGTTCAAAACAGGTAATACTAATATTTTGGTAGCAACAGACGTAGCTGCTCGTGGTATTGATGTTGATGATGTTGATGCAGTATTTAATTTTGATATTCCTTTGGACGAGGAGGCTTATGTTCACCGTATTGGTCGTACTGGTCGTGCTGGAAAAAGTGGTATGGCATTCAGTTTTGCAGGTGGTGGACGTGATATGTATCATTTGAAAGACATTCAAAGATATACAAAAGCTGAAATCACAAAAGGTACTGTTCCAACTTTGGAAGACATTACTAACAGTCGTCAGGCTAAAACAATGGATAAAATCAAGCAAACTATTGAAGCTGGTGGTCTTGAAATCTATGATAAAATGATAGATAAATTGTCAGCTACGGATATGGACGCTATGAAAATCATTGCGGCACTTCTTAAAATGTCTGCTGGTGATACCAACACGAAATTTAATGATGTTGATTTCTCTTCAACTACTTCATTCAAAGAAAGAACGTCATCTAATTCTTTCAAAGATAGAAATGATAGAAGTTCTGATAGAGGTTTTAACTCTGATAGAAATTCAGATAGAAACGACAGAGGTTCTTTTGGAAACAACCGCAACGACCGTGATAAGAAAACTTATGACAGAAGTTCAAATAATTCTGATAGAAAAACAGACCGCACTAGCAATGGTGGCGAGAAACGCACTAGAACAAGAAATACTGATATGACACGTTTGTTTTTCAATATTGGTCGTTTGCAACGTGTAAGTCCTGGCGACATTTTGGGAGCAATCACAGGTGAAGTTGGCATAAAAGGCAGTGATATTGGAAACATTGATATTTTTGACAAATATTCTTTCGTAGAAGTGAATCCAAAAGATGCACAGAAAGTAGTTGAAGTAATGTCAACTAATTCTATCAAAGGAAAATCTGTTAATGTTGAATTTGCTGACAAAGGCGAAAGAAACAACTAATTTTATTTTTATGCAACAAATAACTCAAATGCTTTCTAAATACGGACTGTATCTGTTTATGGCAGGTCTCATTATTGGTGCATCCGTTGCTCATACACAGCAATTAGAGAAAAACAGGAAAGAAAAGGCTATTTTAGTTAAATAAAGATAGCTTCACACAGATAAAAATCCCTCTGAAATTTATTTTTTGGAGGGATTTTTTTGTATGTTTGCGTAGAAATAAATGCAACATAATGGAAAAAACAAAATATGATAGTATTTTTAAAAGATTGGTTAAAAATGTCTTTTTCAAAATGCTCAATACTGAAATAAATGCAGAAATTGTTGATTATGAAGATATTACTTCACAACCAGTTGAGCTACCAAAAACCCTAGACAGGAAAGCTGATTTTGTATTTTTGGTTACTAAAAATGCCAAACAAAGCATTTTTCAGTTAGAAATCCAAGCAGATAATGACAAAAATATGCCCAACAGAATGCTTACGTATTTGGCACTCTTAAACGAAGTTTATAACACGCAAGAGAAAGGAAAACGCAAGCCTTTTATGCCAATTAGGCAAGTGGTGCTATATTTGGGGAATTTGAAGCGAGATAAAAAACTCAAAAGCAAGATGATTTTTGAGCGTAATTTTGGTGATACACTTCACAAATACAAAATTATCAATATTTCAGAGATTTTTTATGAGGAATTTTTGAAAAATAAGGAAACATTGGTCTTTGCTATTTTAGGGAACTTTAATAGCCTTGATGCCGTTTCTGTGATAGACAAAATTGTAGAAATCAGTCTAAAATTCTTTGAAAATATTACAGAACATAACGAGTTTTTAGCAGACTTGGTAACGCTTGCCACTTTGCGCCAACTCTCAGAAGTCGTAAAAGAAAATATAGAACAAAATCCTAAAATTATGGCACATAACATTGATTTTACTAAAACACTCCTTTATCAAGAAGGAAAACTGGAAGAAAAATTAGCTACTGCAAAAGAAATGTTGCTAGACAAACTGCCTATTGCTCAAATAGTTAAGTATACCAAATTGTCTTTTGAGCAAATCAAAAAGCTACAAGATGAAATGAATAAGTAAATTTTCATTTATATAAGTAAAATCCCTCTAAAATTTAGTTTTTAGAGGGATTTTGCTTATATTTTAATTTTCTCCAAAATGAGTTTTGTTGCACCCAAATTAGCATTTACGTAGCCTAAACACACTTTTTGTGCTTGCTCATAAACTGTTTTATTTTGATAAATGGCTGAAAATTGTTTTTCAAAATCTTTATTATCTGCTACTGCAAAAGCTCCTTTTTGAGTAATTAAATCTGTTGCTTCTTGGTATTTTTGGTATTCTTTATTTCCGAAAAAAATGGGTAACCCAAAAGTAGCAGCTTCCAAAATATTATGCAAACCCTGCTTAAAACCGCCTCCTACAAACGCAAAATCAGCATAAGCATACAAAGACGACAACATCCCAACATTATCAATAATCAAAACGTCATTTTCGTGGATATTTTCTAAACTATTATTTTGATTATTTTCAGAAAAAAGTGTTGTTTTTTTATTAATTTTTTGTCTTAATTCCTTGATTTTTTGTTGATTTATTTCGTGTGGTGCAATGATTATTTTGAGTGGCAAAACAAAGTTATTGATAAACGGCACTAAAACTGTCAAATCCTCGTCCCAACTGCTCCCAATAATGAGCAAAGGCTGTTTATTTTTAAATTTTTCAGCAATAATAATCTCTTTTTTAGCCTCACAAATAGCTTTTACTCTATCAAAACGAGTATCTCCACCAACAAAAACATTTTTCAGTTGATTTTCAGTTAAAATAGTTGTCAAAAGTATTTTTGAATGGTTATTTTGAACAAAAATAGAAGAAAAGTTATCTAACATTTTTCTATAAAAACTGCCATAGAACCTAAAAAAAACTTGTTTTTCTCTGAAAATAGCAGAAAAAAGTATACAAGGAATTTGTTGTCTTTTTATTTCTGACAAATAAAAATGCCAAAATTCATACTTTGCAAAAAAAACTATTTTAGGTTGCACTAGTTGAAGTAATTTTTGAGCATTCTCTTTGCTATCAGAAGGCAAATACACAACTACATCAGCGTAGGCGTAGTTTTTTTGGACTTCATAGCCAGAAGGAGAAAAAAAAGTGAGCAAAATCTTAAAATATGGATAATTTTTCTTAAAACCTTCCAAAACTGGTCTTGCTTGCTCAAATTCTCCTAAACTTGCACAATGAAACCACACAACATTTTGATTATCAAAATGTTGTGATTTGTTTTCTTGTAAAACAGAAAAAGTTCCTTTTCGTCCTAAATAGATTTTTTTTGCTTTTTGATTAAATTTACTAGCTATTTTAATCAAAAAATTGTAACAAAAAATTCCTAGTTGGTAGATTAAAATCATCATTTTTTGTTTGTTGTTGGCTTATTTGTCTTCTTGTTCCTCTTCAAAATCTGTATCTTTTGTATTGAGAAGCGACAAAAGTTCTAAGATTTTTTGTTTGGCAATAGACACCAAAAAAAGCGCAATTTCACGCTTAAAAATAGCTAAAATACCATTTTCGTCTGAATGTTCTTGCTTGTGTTTTGGGGTTAATCCAAAATTTTCTGAAGATTTGCCTTCTGGTTCAAGTTCATTTTTATCCTCATTTCCATCATCTGAAAAAAGGCTTGGCATTAGCTCCGACAAAGTAAAATTTTTGTTTCCAAAAAAATATTTCAGCACCAAATATGCTCCCACTGCCACAGAACCAATACTCGCCACTATTTTGAGTTTTTCTATTGCTTCTGATTTGATGCTTGCAATTTTATCAAAAATCTCTTCTTCTTGCAAATCTTTTTGTTCTAAAAGTTGTTGCTTTTTTTCTTCTAAAATTAGCTCTTTTGGGCTGATTTCAGGGTTTTCATTAAGGTTTTCTGGGTTGCTAGTGTCGTTAGTCATT
>JAYVHJ010000428.1:0-1605 GCA_043771315.1 Raineyaceae bacterium | reverse complement strand
AGCGTGTACCAACTATTATCACACAAAATAGCCTTCAAATCCTTAAAATCAATGTTTGAGTTGTACCAACTACGTTCATTTTTGAATTTTTGAATTTCAAAGTAAATGTAGTTCCAGTCAAGGAAAGACAAATGTTTTTCTGTTAGACTTTCTTCATTTGGTTTTGTACTAATGCTTATATCATTTGTTTTTGCACTTTTCAACACTTTGATTTTTGCATACCAATTAAGTAAAATAGGGCTTATTTTAGCTGAAACAGTTACATTTATGGCAGGTTGTTTCTTAAAATCAACACCGCTTTTTACCTGAAAATACTTCAAACTCTTACCTGCAATATCTACAACAGGCAAAAATATAGGTATTTCTATGATTTCTGTGTTTCTTTTGTCTTTGTCTAATCCTTCTTCTTCCAAATATGCCTTAAATTGTAGCATATAATCAGCACGTAAACCAAAAATATTAAGCGTTTCCAAAATAGGCAAAACTTTTGGTATTTGTGCGGGCGTTGTACTTTTGTCTAATGCCTTACTACGTGTAAGCGACTGCCCATAACCTTGCAATCTCACACCACGCCCAAAAAGTTGTATAATTTCTGCACCTTCTCCACGCCCAATATTTAGAAGTCCCATCATACTAACCCTCCAACTACTCCAACCTTCTGTAAACTTTTTTGAGCCAATAAGTACATTTATTTTACTGTCTTTGCGGTTGATGTCTGCAAATAGAGATTTAGAAAAATCATTATCTTTTACTGTCATTCCTGCTTCTGCACATATTTTGAGAAGTTTTGTATCATCTCCTACATTGATAATCCCAAAATAATCAGCGTTTCCAATGCGTAAACCTATTTCTCCTGTTTGTCCTTTGAGGTTATCAACGTGCAAATGTGCGCCTTTTTGTTCCGCATTAAATATCTCTTTGAGCATATCATCAAACACTTGTTCAGGTGTTTTTTGCATATCATTTATTTGCCCAAACGCATTACCAAAAATAGAAAGCCCTTTGTCGTCTATGAGGCTATCTTTTCCAGTCAATAACAACGCTATTCTATTTATTGATGCCTGACTATCTTTGACGAAAGTCGCCAAAAACTGCAAAATTTCCACTACATCAGATTGCACAGCTCCACCAACAGTACGTACTGCCGTAACTTTTCCACCTACAAAAATAGCCAAAGGTTTTTCAATATTAAATGGTGCTATGGCTTTTTGATTATCTCTAAAAACTAATAATTGCTCATAAAAAGTCAATAAACTTGCCGTAAGGTACAATATTACCTTTTCTTCTTGTCCTTTTGTGTGCCATTGCTGGTCTAGATTAAGAATTTGATAATCTTTTCCATAGCCATCACCAAAAAAATATTTGTAAGAATAATCAAAAATAGTAGCCTTTCCGTATTCATCTAGTAATTTTTGGCGTTGTTGTTTGTTAGCAATAGCATTAACGGATTGCCCAAAGGTAGCAGAATACTCAAAAGAAAAGCCGTTAGTACACAAACGGTTGCGTTTGTCTTTCCAAACTTCGCCACCTGTACCCCTGTGTCCTTCATCAACCAAAACAAGATTATTTCCCTCAAAATTTTCTACTGCAATGGTTTTAGCTCCG
>JAYVHJ010000427.1:0-3632 GCA_043771315.1 Raineyaceae bacterium | reverse complement strand
GAAAAGAAATACCATGCTCAATAGTAATAGGTATTTTGTTTTCATTTGAAGTTATCAACATAATATGAAAGCAGGATAGATTATCTGGATTATTATACAAACCACCATTTATTGAATTTTCATCAATCCCAATAATTTCCTCATACTCTATTTTTTTAATAATTTCATTTCTAACACTATAAATGTGTTTTGTTGTGTAGATAACAAAATTATTCTTGTCAAGTAATAACTCTACAATAGGTAATTCAAAATTATAATTAAGATAAATAGGAGACTTTATTTCATTTGTATTAATTAAAATACGTGTTTTAGGACTTATTAAGCAATCACCTTCTAGGTTATCTAAACCAGTGTTTTCTCCTAATACATCCAGTAAATTTTCTCCTTCTTTAATACTTTTTCCCCAACCACCGTATTTTTGAAGTATATCAATTTTTTGTTGCTTTATTTTTAGTAATTTATCCATAAGATGAAAGTTTCCTGCCGTTGTCGGCGTTCTAGCGTTAGCGACACCAACAACGAATTACGTAGAGCAATTATTAGTGCTTTCCACAAAGATAATAAAATATTTGAAAATCAAACCAACATTAGGTTTTTCTGTCTTTAGTGCAGTGTGGTGTCGCTACGCTAAAACACGCAACAACGGTGGAGAAATTGTGAGTTGATACAGTAAAAAATAGTATATTTGTATTGAAGTAGGTTTTGATAATATCTAATAAATTGATAATCAATATATTGTATCAATTCATAACTTATAATTTACAACTCAAATGACACAAAGAGAACTTTTCCTGAATTATCTTGCTCAAACGACTGATTTCCCACTTTTAATAGAAATAGAACGAGCAGAAAATATTTATTTATACTCGCCACAAGGCAAAAAATATACTGACCTTATTTCTGGAATTAGCGTTAGTAACATAGGACACCGCCACCCAAAAGTCTTGCAAGCCATTCATAATCAGTTAGATAAGTATTTGCATTTGATGGTTTATGGCGAATACGTCCAAACTCCCCAAAATCTTTTAGCCCAAAAACTAACTGAAAACCTGCCCACAAACCTCAATAACTGTTATTTTGTGAATTCTGGTAGTGAGGCAATAGAAGGTGCAATGAAACTTGCCAAACGCTACACCAACCGCAGTGAATTTGTTTCGTGCATCAATGCGTATCACGGAAGTTCGCAAGGTGCGCTCTCACTCAACGGAAACGAAGATTTTAAGCAAAATTTCCGCCCTTTGTTGCCTGATGTTAAGCATATTTGTTATGGTAGTTTTTCTGATTTGGAGAAAATCACCACCAAAACAGCAGCTGTTTTTATAGAAACAATACAAGGGGAAGCAGGCGTAAAAGTGGCTTGTATGACTTATTTTAAGGCTTTGCGTGAGCGTTGCACACATACAGGAACGCTACTGGTATTAGATGAAATTCAGTGTGGTTTTGGGCGTACTGGCAAATTATGGGCTTTTGAGCATTTTGATATTGTGCCTGATATTTTGGTGCTTGCCAAAGGAATGGGAGGGGGAATGCCTATTGGGGCGTTTATTTCATCAAAAGAAATAATGGATAGCCTAAAAAGTAATCCTATTTTAGGGCATATTACTACATTTGGCGGACATCCTGTGAGTTGTGCTGCGGCACTTGCTACACTAGAAGTTATTTTGGAAGAAAACCTAATTTCAGAAGTTGAAAATAAGGCAAATCTTTTCAAAAAATTGCTTATTCACCCAAAAATCAAGCAAATACGAAATAAGGGTTTACTGATGGCAGTAGAATTTGAAAACTTTGATATTCTCAAAAAAATCATTGATAACGCAATAGAAAATGGTATTATTACGGATTGGTTTCTTTTTTGTGATAATGCTATGCGTATTGCGCCACCACTTATTATTACTAATGAGCAAATAGAAGAAGCTTGTGCCGTTATTTTGGAAATGTGCAACCATTCAATTACGAATTAAGAATTATGAAAGTTTACATTTTTGTATTCATTCATAATTCTTAATTCACAATTTCTAATTCACACTTATTTCTCCAATAATTTTAGCATAAAAGCATACTCAAAAGCTACTTCTTTAAGTCGTTTAAAACGCCCTGTTGCGCCTCCGTGACCAGCTTCCATATCTGTTTTCATCAAAATAAGATTTTTGTCTGTCTTCATCTCACGAAGTTTTGCTACCCATTTTGCAGGCTCAAAGTATTGTACCTGTGAGTCGTGTAAACCTGTGGTAACGAGCATATTAGGATAGCCTTTTTTCTCCACTTGGTCGTAAGGAGAATAAGAAAGCATATAAATATAATAATTGATGTCGTTAGGATTTCCCCACTCGTCATACTCACCTGTTGTAAGAGGAATAGAGTCATCTAACATAGTGGTAACTACATCTACAAACGGTACACCAGCCAAAATTCCCTTAAATAAATCAGGGCGCATATTGGCTACTGCACCCATCAAAAGCCCACCAGCAGAGCCACCGTTAGCAAAAAGCAACTCTTTACGAGTAAATTTTTGAGAAATTAAATATTCAGCACAATCAATAAAATCATAAAATGTGTTCTTTTTATTGAAAAATTTACCATCTTCATACCAATTTCTACCCATTTCTTGTCCGCCTCGTATATGCGCAATGGCAAACACAAAACCTCTATTCAGCAAACTAAGTCTAGCAGGGCTGAAATAAGCGTCAATACTATTCCCATACGAGCCATACGCATAAAGCAAAGTAGGATTATCACTATTTTTGCGCAAACCTTTCTTATAAACAATAGAAATAGGCACAATAGCACCATCACGAGCTGTTGCGTAGGCTCTTTCCTGCACATAATCATCAGCATTATAGCCGCCAACCACTTCTGTTTGCTTTAAAAGCACTTTTTCACGAGTTTTCATATCATATTCATACACAGCACTAGGCGTAACCATAGACGTAAAACCAAAACGCAATTTTGTGGTATTAAACTCTGGATTATTTCCAATATTAGCGGAATAAGTAGCTTCTCCAAAATTTAGATTATGCTCCTTTAAAGTCTTCCACTCAATTATTTTGATGTTATCCAAGCCTTTTACACGCTCACTTACGACCAAAAAATCCTTAAAAATCTCTATTTCTTCCAAATAAACATCAGCTTTGTAGGGCAAAACTTCTTTCCAATTTTTCTCTTCTGTCGCATTTACAGGCGTTTTCATTAGCTTGAAATTCAAGGCATTACGGTTGGTACGAATATAAAAATCATTTTCAAAATGATTCAAATCATATTCGTGTCCACGCTCACGAGGCAAAAACATTTTAAATTTGTCGTTTGGCTTGCTTGCCTCCACAAAATGATATTCATTAGCAAGCGTAGCACCAGACGAAATAATCAAATATTTATTTGATTTGGTGCGACCAACGCCCACGTTAAAAGTTTCGTCTTTTTCGTGAAAAATTAGCTCATCTTTTGCACCACTTTTCTTATTTTCTCCTAATTTATGCTTAAAAACCTTATCAGAACGCAGTGTAACGGCATCTTTGGTAACATAAAAAACAGTTTGATTGTCAGCAGACCACGCCATATTTCCCCACGTCATTTCCAGCGCATCAGGCAGGATTTTGCCAGAAGTCAAATCTTTAAATTTGATAGTAAAATTGTTC
>JAYVHJ010000426.1:0-8951 GCA_043771315.1 Raineyaceae bacterium | reverse complement strand
ACCGTTTAGTGTGTGCAGGTGCACTTTTATTACGTGATGCGCAAGTTTGTGAACTTTGTGTACAACATAAATTCCCACTTGCAGGCATCAAACACAAATGTTTTGGCAATTCTTATCTAAAAACTACTCAACTTACCCTAATGACCTCTTTGCATAAGTATTTAGGTACGTGGAGAGAAAAAATTGATATGTATATCTGTTTGAATGATTTTGCTAAAAACAAACTTGCTAACTCCTCCCTACAACTTTCATTAAACCAAATAGCCATAAAACCTAATTTTACAGAAGATATTGGCTATCAAAATGATCATCATTTTGATAGCCAAAGTATTACTACGCAAAAAAGAGAAGATTTTTATCTTTTTATTGGAAGATTATCCAAAGAAAAAGGCATTGATATTTTGCTGGAAGCTACTAAAAAAAGCGGTTGTAAACTAGAAATTATTGGAGATGGAGAATTAAAAGAACTCGTTGAAAAAGCTACTCAAACGCACCCAAACATTATTTATCACGGATTTCAGCAGAAAGATTTTATCATAAATAAACTAAAAACCTGCAAAGCTCTTATTTTCCCTTCTATTTGGTATGAAGGTATGCCTCTGACTATTCTAGAGGCATTTTCAGCAGGAACACCTATTATTGCCTCTGATATTGATAATATTAGAGAACTTATAACAAATAATTATAATGGGTTGCATTTTCACTATGGAAATGCGAGTGATTTGGCTGAAAAAATACAGTATTTTGAAGACAAATTTAATACTGATTTTTCTTCAATTGCACATCTATACACACAAGCACGCCTTACATACGAGCAAAAATATACGCCAGAAATCATTTATAAGCAACTTATTGCTATTTATGAAAAAACTATTGAGAAAAAGAAACTACAAACTACAATTTCTTCTGAACAATAAGCACTGTACAAGTGAAAGCTGTTTCTTTTATCTCTTTACCATCTTTATCCAATGACATTTGGACTGGGCGTTGTGAGCCGTCATCTTTTGGTGTGATTGTTCTTGTTTTTTCGTAGCCATAAAAACTAACTTTTTTGTCTTTATAGTCTGCCAAATTGATACTGCTTTGGTTTTCTAAAACAAACTCTTGTTTGCCCACTTTTAACACAAAATACTCACTTCCTTGTGCGCAATAACTTTGTGTGGACTTTGTCCAAGGCTTTGAAACTACAATTCCTTTGTATTTTTTCAAAGAAATTTCTGTTTTTTCAGATTTGCCTTTTGTTTGCGCAAAACCAGATTCACACACACACAAAGACATTAAAACTGCCATAATAACAACAAATGAACGCATAATTGTAAAGATTTAAAATTGAATAGAGATTACTTTAAACTGTTTTGATTACCTGCAATTTATAGAAAAAATCATACCAAAAAATAGTTTTATTGATTTTAACAAAAAAATCTAAAATAATTGTATTTTTGCAAAAATAAAAGTTCTCCACCCAAAAAATGTTATTTGACCGCACCGTAAAAAATATCAACCGTATTAGGCAAATGGTAGCCATCTTGATTAAATACGGTTTTGAAGATGTTGTAACCAACACCCCACTCAAACGCCTTGTATCTGCAAGCAGACGTGTGGCTTGGCTACGTGATGAGCGTCCAGTCTTTGAATACAACCGCTTTGAACGCCTACGAATGGTCATAGAAGAGTTAGGACCAACTTTTATTAAGTTTGCCCAACTCCTAAGCAACCGCCCAGATTTGATGCCAGAAGGACTTATTCACGAGTTTGAAAAGCTTCAAAATAACGTTCCAGCCTTTGATACAAGCATTGCAAGAGAGATTTTTGAAACGGAAACCAACAAAAAAATCTCTGATGTTTTTGTTTATTTTGATGATGTGCCTGTTGGTGCTGCCTCTATTGGGCAAGTACATAGAGCAAGACTTCATACAGGAGAAGATGTTGTCGTGAAAATTCAACGCCCAAATATCAATGTAAAAGTTACGACAGATTTGGCACTTATCAGAGAATTTGTGCGTCTAACAGAGAACTTTTTTCAGCAACAAGGCATACTAAACCCTCTTGATGTGGTTGATGCCTTTGAAGAAAGTATGTCCAAAGAGCTTGATTATATGTTTGAGGTGCGCCATTTGGAGCAATTCAGGAAGATTTATAAAGATGATGAAGATTTTTCTATACCAAAACCTTACAAAGAATTTTCTACTACAAAAATCCTTACTTCTGAATTTATTAGTGGTTGCAAAATTACAGATATTCATCAACTAGAAGCGTGGGGACTTTCTCCGCAGGAAATTGTAGAAAAAGGGCTAAATATCTATCTTAAACAGATTTTTGGTAAAGGTTTTTTTCATGCAGACCCACACCCAGGCAACATTCTTATTCGCCCAAATGGAACTATTGTGTTGATTGATTTTGGAATGGTAGGTAAAATCACTCGTGAACAACGCTTTGCTTTTGCAGGTGTTTTTGTTAGTTTGGCGCAAAATGATGGTAAAGGAATGGCTACAAGCCTGCGCAAACTCGCTATTGATAGTGATATTGAGGTTTTGGACGCTTTGGGAGATGATTTGAATGAAATGATAGACCAACTCATCACGCTTGATGTTGATGATAGCGGAATGGCAGAATTTACGGTACGTTTGCAGAAAATTATCTACAAATATAACCTAAAACTACCAGGAAATGTGTTTTTGATTTTGCGTTCTTTGGCTATTTTGGAAGGAATAGGCAAATTGATGTATCCAGATTTGGATACGCTTGCTGCCGTAAAGCCTTATGGGCGCAAACTGCTTGCAGAACAGTTTTCTTTGGATAATATTGGCTTTGAAACAAGTAATATTCTCTCGCAAGTGAGTTCTTTGTTTTATCAAATTCCTACGGAAGCAAAACTTATCTTGCGTAAATTGAGGCGCGGCGAGCTAAATTTCCACGTGGAAGTAAACCAACTTGACAGGATAGTAAACGAGGTAGAATCTATCACAAATAGACTTTCTATTACGTTGATTATCTGTGCTTTACTTGTGTTTTCTGGACTAAGTTTAAGCGTTGTTTTCCCGCCTACAATACCTCATTTCTTTAGTATTTCTTTGGTTAGTTGGATAGGACTTATACTTACTTTTTTGCTTTCTTTGATACTTTTTATAATGACAATAAGGAGGAAAAATAGATAAAAACTATTATTTTTATTTTTTTGATAAAATATTGGCATTATCTTTGTAAAGTTGAATGAATATAACCAAATTTGTGTTATTAAAAAAATAAATTATCAGAAACTAACATCATCAAGCAATTTTACTAAAATTTTATATGAAAACGCTTAAAAATACAATATTACTTATACTTTTAGCCTGTTTTTCACTAGGCATACAAACACAATTACAAGCGCAAAACTTTACTTTCAAAGTAATGGCAAGCAACGGAGTTATTACCTCAAAAATCTCTAAAAAACGTCTTTGGGCGGGTTCTGAACTAAATAAAACAGAAACTATTGTCGTGCCTGCAGGCGGATATGTAGGGTTGATGCACAAAAACGGGCGTACCGTTGAGATAAAACAAGCTGGAAACTACAAAGTAACAGATTTAGATGCCAAAATAGGTGTTGCGGGTACATTATCCAACAAATATGCAACTTTTGTGGCAGGTGAAATGACCAAAGCAGACAAAATTGACATCAACCAAAACCATAGAAAATATAGCTCCATTACGGGGTCTGTAAGCCGTAGAATTTCTGCCTATAACAAAACCGCTAGTGCTTATATGACAGATGATGATATGTTGCTTTTTGACAAAAAAATCACCTTACATCTTTTCCCAACTTATGCAGGAAAAGCAGATACTATTTATGTGGTGCGTGTTTTAGACCCTGCGGGCAACAAAGAACTAGATAAATTTGAAATCCCAGCTAACAAACAAAGTGAAGCATTTGTAAATATTGACTTTTCTAAATATACTACCAAATATAAAGTAGAAGATGAAGCCAACAACCTAAAAATTGAAGTTTCTTTTAAAGGATTTGAGGAAACACAAGAAAACCGTAATGCCTATTCTGTAAGTTTTTTTAGTGGTGTAGCTAATGCAAAAAATGATGCTAAATATAAAAAAAATGCCAAAGAATTAGCCCAAATAAAAACTAATTCTGCACTTGACAACATCATTAAAGCTAGTATTTTTGAAAAAAACGGTTATATTTTAGATGCTATTAGTAGTTATGAAACTGCTATTAAACTTGCACCAGAAGTGGGAACATATCAAGTAATGTATGTTGATTTTTTGGTAAAACATAAAATCCGCTACGCAATAAACGAGGAAAATCCTGTCAAAGATAGTGAGCTTTTGAAAGAAGGTGCAAAAAAATAATTGATAATTTATTTTCAATAAAAAATATCCCTAAAATATGTTTTTAGGGATATTTTGTTTATTTTTGATAAAAGTTTGATTGTATTCATTCACAATTCAAAATTTACAATTCAAAATTAAAAATATGGGTTATAGCAATTATAAAAGCTTAAAGCAAAGTTTAAAAAAGCTAAATATTGAGGAAATAGATAAAAACCTTTTCCCTGAAGTAGCTCTTGTTTTGCCTTCTGAATGGCTTTTGCAAACACTTGCTATTGCAGACAGATTACCACTAACAAATGAAAAAGGCAAATCTGAAAGAATTATTGCGCCTATTTTGTCGGAAGTGGCATTGGTTTATGAAAGTCAAATTACACTGTTTTCTGGAGAAGATCTTGTGGTTGATGTGGCGCAAGATTTGTCAGGAGAATGTGATTTTTTTATAGCAAAACACCCACGTAAAAATGTGATGCAAGCACCAATTATTACGCTTGCAGAGGCAAAAAATCAAGATTTTGACTACGGACAAGGGCAATGTTTGGCACAAATGTATGCGGCTCAACGCTTTAATGAAGAAGAAGGACATCCACAACCGTTTATTTATGGCTGCGCTGTTACTGGTGATAATTGGAAGTTTCTGAAATTAGAAGGAAAGCAAGTAATTATAGATACAAAAACCTATTATATTTCTGATTTGCCAAAAATATTGGGCATTTTCCACCAAATTATACAGTCTTTTTTGATTTAAAAACCTTAAATTTATTATGAAAAACATAATTTTAGTAGTTGTAGCCTTTTTCTGTTCATTTAAGATTTATGCACAATCAAAAATAAATACAATCCTAAAAAACGAATTAGATAGTATTTATATTTTAGACCAAAAATACAGAGAATTACTTGATGCTGACAAATTCAAAACTAAAACTGACTCAATAGCAACCGTTTACAAAGTTTCGCCAAAAGAATTAACGTCTTATTTGAGAACAACAATGAATAAAGTTGATATTTCAAATATGAAAAGAGTAACAGAAATTATCCAGCAATATGGCTATCCAGGTGCTTCTCTTGTAGGAACGCCAACAAATGAAGTTATATTTTATGTTATTCAACATTCTGATAACATTGAAAAATATCTGCCTTTAATAAAAAAAGCAGCAAATAAAAACGAACTTCCCTTTATGCGCTATGCTATGATGCTTGACCGCTCACTTATGCAAAAAGGAAAAGAACAAATTTATGGAACGCAAGGAAAAGGATTTGAAGTTGTTGATAGTAAGACAAATGAGAAGAAATTTATCTTGATTATCTGGTCAATAAAAAATCCTAAATCTGTTAATAAAAGAAGAAAAAAAGCAGGATTTAAAACGACAGTAGAAGAAAATGCTAAAAATATGGGCATTGAATACAAAGTTTTGACACTCAAAGACTACCAAAAACTACAAGGAAAATAACCTTTTTAAAACTAAATTATTATGAAATTCGTAAAAATTATATTATCTTTTATTACTGCTTTTGTCGTTACGTTACCTCTAAAAGCGCAAGAACTCAACTGTACTGTGGTGGTGAATAGCAAAAATATGGCTACCAATCAGGGTGCAGAACAAGCGGTTTATGCCACTATGCAACAAGCTATGGCAGAATTTATGAATACTCGCAAGTGGACTCGTGAAGAGTTTAGGACAGAAGAAAAAATAAATTGTAGGCTAGAATTTACGCTTTTAGAAGGCAATCCTTCTGCAGGTACTTTTGTGTCAGCAGTGCAATTTACTATCACAAGACCTGTTTATGCCACTAATTATGATACAAATTTGCTTCTTTTCATTGATAAAGGTTTTAGTTTTAAGTATTTGCCTTCACAGCCTTTTGATTTTAATGAAAACGCCTATTTTAATGATTTAAGCACACTTTTAGGGCTTTGTGCTAACCTTGTTTTGGCGTATGATTTTGATAGTTTTACTAAAAGTGGTGGTACAACTTATGTAGAAAAGTGCTTTAATATTATGAATAATGCACAAAGTTCGTCTAGTAATTCGTTTAGGAGTTCTGGGGATAAGAAAAATTTTTATTCATTAGTAGAAAACTTGCAAAATGCACAACTTTTGCCAATACGTGAGGGAATTTACAAATATCACCGTTTGGGGCTAGATATTTTCTTAGAAAAACCATTGGAAGCTAGGAATAATATTTTGGAAGTGTTGAAAGAAATGGAAAAAATATATGCCATACGTGCTGATGCAGTGATTTTGAATACTTTTTTTGATACAAAAAGCAACGAAATAATTAGTTTGTTTAAGGGCGCAACAGCAGACCAAAAACAAAAAGCATACGACCTTTTGGTACGCCTTGACCCTATAAAAAGTAGCCAATATGCACAATTATTAAACTAAGGAGAAGGTACGAAATAAGAGGTACGAAGTACGAATTTAAAAAATTGATTATTAAATTATTTAATAACTAAAGTTTTACATTCATACTTCTTGTTTCGTACTTCGTACCTCCTAAAGTAGTTTTGCGTGGGTTTGTATCCAACGTGTAGGAAGTTCTCCTTGCGTTGCAATCAAATAATCATCATAAGTACAAGGCACAATCACATTATTTGTGTCCACAAGATTTTCATCAATGGCTTCTTGTGAGTATTCTACTTCCATCCACCATTTGTTGCTAAGAAGATGTTTATAAAATCTTATTTCAAAAATGTTATCTCTCTGATTATCACCAATAGGAACGGTATATTTTGTGAATGTATTGCTTTCAAAATCTAAATTTTTGTGCCTATTATAAAAGCCTTCAATAAAATACCAAACCGCAATGGCTAATACTTTTGCGGTTTTTTCGTTTTCATCTTTGAGTGGATTATACTCATAAATACCAACAGAATTAGTCTGATTGCTAAGTCCTGCAAACCAAAAAAGCTGACAAATTTCTTCTCCTGTAAGTCCAAAAGGTTGAACATTATCACTTGCAGGTGCGTCTTGCCCACGTATGGCGCAAATATCTAACGCAAGCATATCCGCCCCCCTGATGATAGGCTCAAGGTTTTCCAAATCTTCTCTGATTTTACCGACACTATACATATCAAAATAAAGTCTTTCCAAAATTTCAATTCTTTTGGCGGCATTAAGGTATGCCTGATGCGCTAATTGGCTCATATTAAATAAATAATTTGGGCTATGCGCAATAATTCTCCATAAATGATGTTTATTCATTCCTTCGTTTGGCTGCTCGTCCAAATCCAAAACTGCATCAATATTAACAACAGAAACAATATTATTAAGATGTTCAAAAGCCAGATATTGCCCCAACATCAAATCATTTGTTCCACCTAAAAACAGCGGAATAACTTTTTCTTTCAATAATTTTTCACTAACTTCTTTGATGCGCAAATAAGTATCTTCCAAATCAATCCCACTTTTGAGGTTACCCAAATCCACTATTTTATAGTCGGCAGCACTTTTTTTGAGTTGATAAAGTTGTCTGCGGATATGCTGGGCAGCGTTGATGTCCATTGTTTTGTTGACACTTCCTCTGATTTCAGTAAGTCCAATAATGGCAATATCCATTCCTTTCCACTTTGGGATTTTGTCAAAATGTATATTAATATGATTTTTTAGGGCATCTTCTTTGTTGATGTCTGCAAAATCTTGCTGATTTAGTGGCGTAAAAAATAAGGTAAAATTCAAAATAGTTGTGAGTTGTGAATTATGAGTTTATTTTAACACAAAAAGCACCTTTATTAAAAGTGCTTTTTGTTATTTTTATAATTATTTCTTTTCTTTAATAGTAATGCGCAGTCAGTTGATTATTATTGTTTTATATTTAACTCAAAATTCATAATTTACAACTCACAACTCAAAATTATTTCATTTCTTCTAATTCTTTTGCATTGACAATATGAATACCAAAAGAGCGTGAGCGCAATTTTGCGTCTGTATTATCTCCTTTTGCATTTTTGCGAGTAGCCACCACATCTTGTATGAAAACATAATCACCTAATTTGATTTTTGCTTTGGTGTTTGCTTCTGCCAAATCTGCTTTCAGCATATCAAATGAAGATTCATTTTTTCTGAAAATAACTTTATTACCTCTTTTTACGACCAAATCATAGGTAGAAAGCGTATAAACAGACTCTGCAGGGCTAGTTTTAGCAAAATGTGCATCAGCTTTGATAGCCATATTGATAGCCAATTGTTTAAAGCCTTCAGGTGTAATACTCATCATATTACCAGAAAGATAAACAAGGTCTGAATTTGGTTTACCATCAACTTCATAAGTAGAAATCAGTTCAGAATTAGCTTCGGGCAATACTTCAAATACTTTGCTTGTGATTGATTTGTTTTCGTACAATATTTCTAGTTTTATTTCTCCTTCACGAAAAGCATAAATCTCTATATAGGCACGTTCTGGAGAGATTTTGCCAATTACTTCACCAAGACTTGCATCAACTTTGAAAGATAAGCGTTTGTAGTCTTCTCTACCAATATTATCCACGTGAATATCAATTTTATTCAAGATGCCTGCATAAATAATAGGCGTATCTGTGTAGATAATGACTTTTTCAGGCATTTTTTTTACAATCTCAACAGGCTCTTCTTTTTTAACTTCTTTTACAACTTCTTTTTTAGTTGGTTTTA